>NZ_JBQCVA010000043.1:0-19545 GCF_051962715.1 Neisseria sp. P0008.S010 | reverse complement strand
GGATAGGGGCGGGGGGCGGACATGGCGGGGCTTTCTGTTTCCGTGTCAAAAACGGCAGTATAGCAAAAGGCCGTCTGAAAACGAACGCTGCGGGTTTCTGTGAGGCTCAAACATGCGGCGTTTGTTTTCAGACGGCCTGTATTTATGCCGGTTTGTCCGGCGGCGTTTGAAAGCGGACCAGGCGTGCTGTATCTGTGCCGACGCGGATTTCGCTGCCGTGGAAGCCGGGCGGAAGGGGCACTTCTATGCGGCCGAACTGCGGGTGGCCGATTTCGGCGCGCGTGCCGCCGGGAAGGCGGTGTAGGGCGATGACGGGGCAGGCGGGGCCGGCGGGATCGGGAAAGAGCGCGTCGGGCGGCAGGTAGAATGTGTCGCCAACGTTACGGCAGCCGAGCAGTTTGGCTGCCGCCGCGCTGTTCGGGTGCGCGCCCAGTTCGTCGGGGCTGCCTTCTTGAATGATGCGGCCGTCGGCCATCAGGGCGATTCGGTCGGCCATCAGGAAGGCTTCTTCGGGGTCGTGGGTAACGAGGACGGCGGGGATGTTCAGACGGCCTGCCTGTGCGCGGGTCAGGTTGCGCAGGCTGCTCCTCAGTCCGGTGTCGAGGCTGGAAAAGGGTTCGTCCAGCAGCAGCAGTTTGGGTTCGGCGGCCAGTGCGCGGGCCAGGGCGACGCGTTGTTGTTCGCCGCCGGAAAGGGTGTCGGGGCGGCGGTGTCCTTCGCCCGACAGGCCGACTTGTTCCAACATGGCTTCGGCGGCCTCTTCCGCCTGCCGTTTGGCGGTGCCGCGCATTTTGAGGCCGAAAGCGGTGTTTTGCAGGACGGTCAGGTGCGGCAGGAGGGCGTAGTCTTGGAACATCAGCGAGATGCGGCGTTTTTCGGGCGGCAGGGAGGTGATGTCCGTGCCGTCGAGCAGGACGTGTCCGCCGTCGGGGGCGGTCAATCCGGCAGCGATGTTGAGCAGGGTGGATTTGCCGCAGCCGGAACGGCCGAGGATGGCGAGCAGGCTGCCGCGCGCGACTTGGAGGTTGATGCCGTCGGCAACGGTTTTGCCGTTGAATTGTTTGCGGATGTTTTGCAGTTCGAGCATTTTCAGACGGCCTTATTCCAGTATGCTCAGACCGGGCAGGGTGGCGAAGCCTTGGTCGCGCACGATTTGGCAGAAGTCGGTCAGGTAGCCGGTGTCGCCGTCTTCGCTCCGCATGGCGGCGTACAGTTCGTTTTGCAGGCCGTTTTCGGTGATTTTGCGCGAGACGACGTAGCCTTTCTCCAGATACGGCATCACGGTCCAATACGGCAGGGCGGCGATGCCGCGGCGGCTGGCCACGAGTTGTACGATGGCGATAGTCAGCTCGCTGTGGCGGCGTTGCGGGTTGATGCCGCGCGGCAGCAGGATTTTGCGCAGCAGGTCGAGCATGTCGTCGGGGACGGGGTAGGTAATCAGGGTTTCGCCGGCAAAGTCTTCCGCCTGCCAGATTTCTTTGGCTGCGAGCGGGTGTTCGGGGGCGCAGATGCCGACCATGCCGTAGGCAAACAGGGGGCGGTAGGCAATACCCGCCTGCGGCACGGCTTCGGACACAATCGCCAAATCGGCGCGGTGGGACAGCAGCAGGCCGACGGGGTCTGCCTGAAAGCCGGATACGATGTCGAGTTCCACCTGCGGCCACAACGGGCGGAATTCGCCCATGGCGGGCATCAGCCAGTCGAAGCAGGTGTGGCATTCCACCGCCAGCCGCAGTTCACCCGCTTCGCCTTCGATAATCTGCGCCATGTCGCGTTCGGCCGCGGCCACCTGGGGCAGCAAATCCCGGGCGAGTTTCAACAGCCGCGCACCGGCAGGCGTGAAGCGCAGCGGGTTGGATTTGCGTTCGAAAAGCGGGGTTTCGTAATAGTTTTCCAGCGTGCGGATTTGGTGCGACAGGGCGGATTGGGTCAGGAATACGCGTTGCGCGGCGAGGGAAACGCTGCCGGTTTCCTCCAACGCCAGAAGGGTTTTCAGATGACGCAGTTCGATAATGGATTCCATGGGGCGGCCTCGACCGTTGGCAAAGTTGGTAAAAGAAGACCAATATTAAAATAATTCATGCGGATGGTGCAAATCCGACGGCGACAAAGCATACAATAAGGCCGTCTGAAAACGGAAAATCCGCAGCGAGGGAGTATTGCCATGAACGTTTTTTACCGATTGCCCGAAGGTTTCCCGCTTGAGGAGGCCGTGCAACGGTTTCCGCAAATATTCCGCCCGCGGCAGGCCGACAGCCACAAAGGCACGTTCGGCACGCTGGCCGTGTTGGGCGGTGCGACGGGTATGAGCGGGGCGGTGGTATTGGCATCGTCGTCCGCCTTGATGCTCGGCTGCGGCAAGGTCTGGGCCGGTTTTCATCAGCCTGCTTTGCCCATGCCGCTGATTGCCGCCTATCCTGAAATCATGCTGGATACGGCGTCGGCATTGCTTAAACGGACGGATTTGTCGGCACGCGTGGCCGGGTGCGGTTTGGGTTGCACGGCGGAGGCGGCGCAGTTGCTGCGGGCGGTTTTTCAGACGGCCTCGGATACGCCGCTGCTGCTGGATGCGGACGCGCTGAATCTGCTGGCGCATGATGGGGCATTGGCCGCCGAAGCCGCGCTGTATCCGCAGTTGGTCCTGACGCCGCATCCCGCCGAAGCCGCACGCCTGCTCGGAACGGAGACAAGCGTTGTGCAGTCCGACCGGGCAACGGCGGTGCGCCGGCTGGCCGAACGCTTCCGTGCCGTGGTGGTGCTGAAGGGGCATCGTTCCCTCGTGTGCGACGGTAACGGGATGTTGTATGAGAACCTGAGCGGCAATGCGGGTTTGGCCACGGCAGGGAGCGGCGACGTATTAAGCGGCATTATCGGCAGCCTGCTGGCACAGGGAATCGAGCCGTTTCAGGCGGCCCGCGGCGGTGTGTGGCTGCACGGTGCGGCGGCGGATGTATTGCGTGCGTCCGGCGTGGGGGAAATCGGTTTGCTGGCCGGTGAAATCGCTCCGGCCGCCCGTTGGCTGCGCAATCAGACAATTGAGAATAAATTACAATTAAGTGTTTGATAAAAGTCAAATTTTGAATGTATTCCTAACTTAATTATGGAAATGTTGTTTGTTCTTTACACGGAAAACCCTATAATGTAATTTTTATCGACACATAAAGGGAATTAAAAATGGCAGATACTTTCTTGCATTGGACTTCCGATTTGGACACCGGCATCGAGCAGGTAGATGAGCAGCATAAAATTCTGGTTAAGTATATCAATGAAATGCATGATGCCCATGTTGCGAATGACCGTAAAGGAATGGGTGTGGCTTTGGATCATTTGATCGACTACACCGTTCAGCACTTCTCCGATGAGGAAGGTTTGTTGGAAATGGCGGAATATCCCCTGTTGGATGCCCATCACCGCGTGCATGAAAATTTCGTTAATAAAGTGAAAACATTCAAAGGCCGTTTCGATAACGGCGATGATGTCGGTCAGGAAATGATGGATCTTCTGGAAACTTGGTTGTTCCTGCATATCCGCCGCAATGACCACGGTTATGTGAAACATGTGAAAGAAAAATTGGGTCTGTAAGCCGTTTTAAAATTTGAGGCCGTCTGAAAAGATATTTTCAGACGGCCTTTTTGTGTTTTATCGGCGGTAGCGCATCATCAGCGGCGTTCCATTTTCCGGCTGTATGCCAGCGAGGTGAGGATGGATGCGCCAAGCGCTCCGAAGACGACTGCCAACGAGATGGCGACAGGAATGTGAATCCAATGCAGAATCAGCATCTTGATTCCGATAAAGCTCAAGACGAATGCCAATCCGTAGTTCAGGAATACGAAGCGGTCGGCCATGTCTGCCAGCAGAAAATACATCGCGCGCAAGCCGAGGATGGCGAAGATGTTGGAGGTGAGGACGATGAACGGGTCGGTGGTAACGGCAAAAATGGCCGGAATACTGTCGACGGCGAATATGACATCACTCAGTTCGACCATAATCAGTACCATCAGCAGCGGGCTAGCAACGCGCTTGCCGTTTTCCACGGTAAAGAATTTTTCACCGTTCAATGATTTGCCGACGCGGATATGCTTTTGCAGCCATTGCAGGATTTTGTTTTGCGACAGGTCTTCGCCTTCCTCATCGCCGCCCTGTTTGACCATTTTGATGCCTGTGTAGAGCAGGAAGGCGCCGAAAATATACAATATCCATTCGAAACGGCTGACCAGCACCGCGCCGATAAAAATCATAACCGCACGCAGGACGATGGCCCCGAATACGCCGTATAACAATACCCGGTGCTGATATTGGGGCGGTACTTTGAAGTAGGAAAAAATCATCAGGAAGACAAAAAGGTTATCTACGGCCAGCGATTTTTCCAAAACGTAGCCGGTGAAATATTCTATTACTTTGGTTTTGGCGATGTTGTGGCCATAGGCGGGGTTGCTGCTGATTTCCCAATACAGCCAGCCGGCGAAGGCACAGGATACGGCAATCCAAATGGCTGTCCAGAGCAGGGCTTCTTTGGTGCTGACTTTGTGTGCGCCGGTTTTTTTCAGCGATAACATGTCTATGCCGATCATGATGAGGACGGCGATAAAGAATACGCCGTAAAACAGCGGAGAGCCGATATTGGGTTCGGGAGTCATGGTGTTTCCTTACATTCAAACTGTGATGCCGGTTAATACGGATGAGGCCGTCTGAAAGGACGTGCTTTCAGACGGCCTGCCGTGAGTCGGCGGTTATTTGACGAACTTCAAAACCTTTTTCTTTTCTGCCGTGCCGTTTTCCGGTTTTTCAGACGGCCTTTTTTCTTCCGTTTTCGTTTCCGTTTCGCCCGAGGTTTCGGTTGAGGGTTGGTAGGGTTCTATTTCAAAACCCATACCTTCGCCGGTTTCGCGGGCAAACAGGCTGGAGATGTGGCCGACAGGAATCCAGATTTCGTGCGCCACACCGGCAAAGCGGGCGGAAAAATTCACCCATTCGTTGTCGATGCTCAGATTGTGTGCGGCATTCGGCCCGATATTCAACATGATTTCGTTGTCGCGCACATATTGCATCGGTACGCGGGTGTGTTCGTTTACCCAGGCAACAATGTGCGCGGTGTAGCCGTTGTCGTTGCACCATTCGTACAGGGCACGGAGCAGGTAAGGTTTGGTGCTGCTGTTCATTCGTTGTTTTCCCCCGATGATATTTTAGCGGCGCATGGCTTTTTCGGCCGGTGTCAGTGCTTCGATAAAGGCTTCGCGCTGGAACAGACGTTCGGCGTATTTGAGCAGCGGTGCAGCGTTTTTCCCTAATTTGATGTCGTAATGATCCAAACGCCACAGGAGCGGGGCAATGGCGACGTCAATCATGGAAAAGTCGTCGCCCATGATGTATTTGTGTTTGGAAAATGCAGGTGCCAGCATGGTCAGACCTTGGGAAATGGCTTCGCGTGCTTTGGCTTGTTCTTTGGATGTAGATTCCGGTGCTTCCAAAACCTGCACATGACTGAACAATTCGCGTTCCAGGCGGTAGAGCACCAAACGGCCGCGGCCTCGTTGAACGGGGTCGCCCGGCATCAATTGGGGATGGGGGAAGCGTTCGTCTATGTATTCGTTGATGATGTTGGATTCGTGCAGTATCAAATCGCGCTCTACCAAAACAGGTACTTGGTTATACGGATTCATGACGGCCAAATCTTCAGGTTTGTTGAAAATATCCACGTCTTTAATTTCAAAATCCATCCCTTTTTCATATAGGACGAAGCGGCAGCGGTGGCTGAACGGGCAGGTAATGCCCGAATACAAAATCATCATAAGGATTACTCCGACTGAATTGAAAAGAAATATCCGCCAAGGCAGATATGATGTGTTTGAAAATTAAGAGAATGATACACAAGGCCGTCTGAAAATACTACAAATTCGTTGTATCGTGATGTTTTATTGGGGAAAAATAAAAAAGCGGAGGAATCTCCTCCGCTTGAATTTGGTCAGACAACTTAGTGAACGTCTTTCCAGTATTCTTTTTTCAGGAAATAGGCCAGCGGCAGCATTACCGCAAACAAGAAGATCAAGACGGCATAGCCGATTTGTTTGCGCTCTATCTGCGCAGGCTCACCCATGTAAACCATGAAGGCCACCAAATCGCGGGCGTAGTCATCATATTCTTTGGTAATGACTTTGCCGTCCGGTGTTTTGCGTGTCATGGAACCGGTGGATTCCCAATACAGTTTCGGAACATCTTGGCCGTGTTCGTCTTTTACCATAACGGGTTGGCCTTTTCCATCCAGCTCGACAGCTTGCACGCCTTGTTGCTGCCACAGCGGATGCGGCATACCTACTTTATTAAACGCAGTATTGTTCCAGCCGGTCGGGCGGGTTGGGTCTTTATAGAAACCGCGCATGTAGGCATACAGGTAGTCGGCACCACGCGAACGGGCAATCAGCGACAAATCGGGAGGTGCCGCACCAAACCATTTTTTTCCGTCTGCCGGAGCCATGGCGGCATGCATCACATCACCGACTTTGTCGGTGGTGAACATCATGTTTTTCTTGATTTGCTCGTCGGTCAAACCAATGTCTTTCAAACGGTTGAAACGCATGCTGCTTGCCGAATGGCAGGACAGGCAGTAGTTGGTAAAGATTTGCGCGCCGCGTTGCAGGCTGACTTGGTTGCCCAAATCGATATCGACTTTTTCGTAGTGGTGGTCGCCGCTTGCGCCGGCTAAAGCCATAGGGGTTGCCAAGGCAAAGGCAACAATCCATTTTTTCAATGTATTTTTCATTTTGCTGCCCTCATCAAACATTGGTTGCAAACAGGTATGCGCCGATTAATGTAATGGCGGTGTACACGAAGAACATTACTTTTTGTTTGCCAGTACTCATGGTTACACGTTCGGGAACCGGTTTGGTTGGATCCAGCTTGCTGTAGATCGGCATGGCTAAGAAAAACAGGAAGTAGATAGCCGATAGGGCGCGGGCAATAAAGGTGCGGGACGGAGTTGCCGCCATTGCGCCGAGGATGCCTAAACCGATAAAGGAGATAATGAACAGGACAACCGCAATTTTGAAAATCGGACCACGGTAGCGTATTGATTTTACCGGAGAGCGATCCAGCCACGGCAGCAGGGCAATCAGCACGACTGCAGCCCCCATACCGATAACGCCCCATATTTGTGTGCCAGCAAAGGACGGAATGGCACGCAAAATGGCATAGAACGGTGTGAAATACCAAACAGGTGCAATATGGGGAGGGGTTTTCAGCGGGTCTGCAGGGTCAAAGTTCGGCGCTTCCAGGAAGTAGCCGCCGCCTTCGGGTGCGAAGAACATAACGGCACAGAAGACAATCAGGAAGACCACTACGCCCAAGATGTCTTTAACGGTGTAGTACGGATGGAACGGGATGCCGTCCAAAGGTACGCCGTTTTCATCTTTCAGTTTTTTTATTTCCACGCCGTCAGGGTTGTTCGAACCGACTTCGTGCAGGGCGATAATGTGCGCTACGACCAAGCCGAGCAGTACCAACGGTACGGCAATGACGTGCAGGGCGAAGAAGCGGTTCAGAGTGGCATCGGAAATGGTAAAGTCACCACGAATCCAAACCGACAAATCTTGGCCGATCACCGGAATAGCGGAGAATAGGTTGATGATCACCTGTGCACCCCAGAAGGACATTTGTCCCCAAGGTAGCAGGTAACCCATAAAGGCTTCAGCCATCAATGCCAAGAAAATCAACGAGCCGAATACCCATACCAGTTCGCGCGGTTTTTTAAACGAACCGTAAATCAGGCCGCGGAACATATGTAGATAAACGACGATAAAGAAGAACGATGCACCGGTGGAGTGCATATAGCGGATAATCCAACCGCCCGATACGTCGCGCATGATGTATTCGACGGCGGTAAACGCAGCCGGCAGGTTGTATTGGTTCAGATTGCCGTCGGGTTTGAAATTCATGACGAGGAAAATACCGCTGACAATCTGAATCACCAACACCAAAAGTGCCAGTGAGCCGAAGAAGTACCAGAAGTTGAAGTTTTTCGGCGCGTAGTATTCAGACAGGTGGTCGCGCCACATTTTGGACAAAGGGAAACGGGCGTCCACCCAGTCCAACAATGCCTTTGCTTTGCTATTGGTTTGGTTTGCCATAATTTAAGTCCCTTTTTATGTTTCGTCGCCGACCTGGATGGTGGTGTCGCTTAGGTATTTATGGGGAGGAACAACCAGATTGGTCGGGGCGGGCGCGCCGGCGTAAACGCGTCCGGCAATGTCGAATTTGGAGCCGTGGCACGGGCAGAAGAAGCCGCCTTTCCACTCTGCACCCAAATCTGCCGGAGCGATGTCCGGGCGGTAGGTCGGCGAACAGCCCAAGTGGGTACAGATACCGATGGCGACCAAGACGTTCGGTTTGATTGAGCGGGTTTCGTTTTTGCAGTCTTCCGGCTGGTGGTTGACCTCGGAGTTTGGGTCGGTTAAGACGCCGCTTAGTCCTTTCATGTCTTTGAGTTGTTGATCCGTGCGGTTTACCACCCAAATCGGTTTGCCTTGCCATTCGGCAGTCAGCATTTGTCCGGATTCGATTTTGCTAACGTCGATTTCTATAGGTGCGCCTGCGGCCTTAGCCTTTTCCGACGGAAACCAGCTGGCGACGAAAGGCGCAGCTACGCCTGCGGCGGCCAATCCGCCCGCTCCTGCTGTTGCCAGCACGAGGAAGCGGCGGCGACCTTGATTGATTTCATGATTATCCATTATTTCAGTCATCCTAAGATTTTGAAAATACCGAGCCATTAAACCCCGTAATTCTACCTGAATTCGTAGGGTTGCTTAAAGTAGTATTTAAAATAAGGTAAATTTTTGAAGTCTTTTTTGATTTTAAGCAGGATTTTGTTCGTCAAAAAAGTAAATTTCCGTGCCGAATTTCTGGTGCAGGGCACGGGCAAGTGCCTGTATGCCATAGCGTTCTGTGGCGTGGTGGCCTGCGGAGACGAAGACTGTACCGGTTTCGTTGGCAATGTGGTATTGCGCCTCGGAAATTTCGCCGGTGACGTAAACTTCGGCGCCTTCGTCTATGGCCGTCTGAAAAAATCCCTGTGCGCCGCCGGTGCACCATGCGGCACGGCTGACGGTTTGTTGCGGATTGCCGACGACGGTGGGGGTGCGGCCGAGTTTTTGGGCGATTTCGGTAGTCAGTTCGGAAACGGTTTTCGGGGTTTTCAGACGGCCTATGTTCAGTAGGTTTTGCTCGCCGCAGGTGTAATCTGTTTGCCAGTCCATCAGTTTGGCCAGTTGGGCGTTGTTGCCGAGTTCGGGGTGGGCGTCGAGCGGCAGGTGGTAGCCGGCCATGTTGATGTTGTGGTGCAGGAGGGTGGCGATGCGTTGCTTTTTCCAGCCGGTGATGGTGGCGGGTTCGCTTTTCCAGAACATGCCGTGGTGGACGAGCAGCAGTTGTGCGCCTTGTTGTGCGGCACATTCGACGGCGGCACGACTGGCGGTAACGGCGGCAACGATTTTTTCAATTTTTTCCGTGCCTTCGACTTGGAGGCCGTTGGGCGCGTAGTCTTTAAATTGGGCGGTTTGCAGGATGTCGTCGCACCAGGCAAGGATTTCGCGGCAGTTTGTCATGATGTTTCCTTTTGCGGGTTGGCGTGGTTGGAGGCCGTCTGAAAATATAGTGGATTAAATTTAAACCAGTACGGCGTTGTCTCGCCTTGCCGTACTATCTGTACTGTCTGCGGCTTCGTCGCCTTGTCCTGATTTAAATTTAATCCACTATAAGGTAGGGCGGGGCTGTGCTGCAGTTTGGTGGGAGCTTGTTTTTAGGAAGCTTTGTGTTGGCTGTGCAGAAATTCTGCATCTTCCAACTCTGTTTGAGCTTTGCAGAAGCTCGGCACTGTTCGGTACTTCGTTTCAGACGGCCTTGTCAGCAGGATGGTGTGTTTGTTGGGTTAGGCTGCAGGTGTGTGCTGAATAGATGTGTGGTTTGGAGGCCGTCTGAAAATGTTTCAACAGTATTTAAAATCTGATGAGGACGATGTCTTTAGACTTTGCATAGCTGCGTTTTCAGACGGCCTTTTTGTCGGATTACAGTTCCCCGTAGGAGTGCAGGCCGCTGAGGAACATGTTGACGCCGACAAAGGCGAAGGCGGTGATGAAGAGGCCGATAATCGCCCACCAGGCCAATATTTTGCCGCGCCAGCCGACAACCAGCCGCAGGTGCAGCCATGTGGCGTAGTTCAGCCAGACGACAAGTGCCCATACTTCTTTCGGGTCCCAACTCCAATAACCGCCCCATGCGGCTTTTGCCCACAGTGCGCCGAGGATGGTGGCGATGGTGAAGAACAGGAAGCCGACGGCAATGGCTTTGTACATGATTTCTTCAATGGCGGCTGAATCGGGCAGGCGGCTGGCTTTGCCTTTTTCGGTGCTGCGGATGACCATAAGCTGGGCCACGCCGAGCATTGCGGCCATACAGAATGCGCCGTAGCCGATAAAGTTGGCCGGAACGTGGATTTTCATCCACCACGATTGCAGGGCGGGAATCAGCGGTTGAATCTGTTGTGCGTTGCGCGCGAGGCTGTACCACAACACGAAGCAGACGATTCCGGCCATCAGTGTGTAGACGAACACGCCCAGCCGCTGCACGGTAAAACGGGTTTCGTAATACCAGTACATCAATGAGCTGATGACGAGGAAAAGGATGAAGACTTCATAGAGGTTGGAAACCGGGATATGGCCGGCATCGCCCAACAACAGGTAGCTTTCGTGCCAGCGGACCAGGAGGCCTGTAAAGCCCGCCAAGGCGGAGATCCAACCGAAGGCGGTACCCATGCCGAGAAGGGTATTGGTTTGGCTTTTTTTGTGTGCAGCCAACAGGGAGCCGCAGGCGTAGGCGAACAGGGCGGCAAAAATCATCGCGCATTGCCACATAATCGCCGACTGGCTGCTGAGGAAGTAGCGCAGGAGGAATTTATCGCTGTTGCCGAAGTTTCCGGCATAGAGGGATACGCCGCCGTAAGCCAGTGCCAGCGAGAGCGGGACGAACCAGCGCATGGGTTTGAAAAACCAGCCCAGGCCGACGGTGCAGATTACGCTCGACCACAGGATAACGACTTCGTATACATCCATTCTGTGCGGCAGGGTGTATTGCACGAAGGCGGCAATGAGCGGGATAAGGGCGGCAAACAGCCAGTCTTTGGCATTCAGAGAGTGCCAAAAAGAACGTTCTGCCAAGAGTTCGTGCTGTGGTAGGTCGGCGTGTGTTTTAGTGTTGTCGGTGGTTTGCATCATGGTTTAAATCCTCGGCAAGCCGTTTCAGGCCTTGCAGATGTTCGGGGAATTCTCGTTGCAGGTCGCGTTCGTGCCGGCTGGACGACATGGCAAAGCGGATGCCGTTGGGTTCGAATAACAGCCAGAAGCGTTTTTCGCGGATGTAGAACATAAAGACAGTGCCCAATACCAGCAGCAGTGAGCCGATGTAAACCAACACCGCGCCTGGGGATTTCGTCATCTGCAGGCCGGAGGAGCGGACTTCTTGGAAGCTGTCCAGTTGCAACAGTACGGGTGCGGGATATTCCGTCAGGCCGGTATAGGCATCCATGGCGTGTAATAGGAAACGGTTGCGTTTGTCTTCCTGTTGCCAGGCGGGCAGGTTTTGCCGGTTTAAGGCTTCGTCTAAGGTGAGGCTGGCACCGCCGATTAGGATTTGATAGAAATAATCGCGCATTTTTTCCCGTTCGTTTTCAGGAACCGCGGTTTGGACGAATTTATCCAATTCCAGATAGCCGCCGCGGGCGAATAGGAGCAGAGTGTTTTCAACGGCTTGTTTGAATTGCGGACGGATGTCTTCCGGCGCACTGGCGGCTGCGGCTGTGCTGATGCGGCTGCGGACGGTTTCGTCGTTCATCAGTTCGCGCCAAATCATGAAGGTGTCGGCTTTGTGGCTGCTGTCGGCAGGAATGCGCAACCAACGGTATTGCTGCTCGAGGCCGGAGCGGGTGCCTGTGATGAAAAAGTAGTCATCTTCCTGCTTGATCGGCAGCATGTAGTTTTTGAACTCTATTGCCTGTCCCGCAGAGTCGCGCAGGCGGTAGATGATGCTGGGACCCAGATTGGTGAATTTTTTCTCCTGTTTCACGGCGCGGGCATCGTTGAGTTTTTGTTTCAAACCTTGCTCTTTTTCGGTCGGTTCGCTCATGTCTTCAACGTTCATCGATGTGAATTTGTCGAATTCCAAAGTGAATTTTTGTTCGCCGCCCATATTCAGCGGAAAACTGTTCATCGATGTGCCTTTCAATTCGGCAAAACGGCTGCTGTTTGCCGCCAGATCCCAAGCTTTGAATTGGAGGCCGGAGCCGCCGTCGGCAAAGCTTGCCTGGTAGATAGAGATGCCGTGCAGGGTGAGCGGGTGGTTTACCCGGATGGTGTGTTCGCTGACCTGGCCGGTTTTTTTATCGGTAACTTCCAAATCGCTGGCAAAATCACTCGGCATGCCGGTATCGTAGAAATCGATGTGGAATTTTTTCAGTTTGACCGAAAACGGCAACTGTTGGACCAAAAGCCCTTGGTCGGCATTTAGGAAAACAACGTCGGCTTCTTGCCCTTCGCTGAGGTTGACGTTACCCCGGAATGACGGATTGCCGTCGCTCAAGATGCTTTCGGGTTTGAAGTCGCGGGCAAATACCGCTGTGTTGTCAGGGGTGATTTTTCCGGTCAGCATGCCGATTTTTAATAGTAGGTTGCTGTCTATCAGGCCGCCGAGGCAGATGACGATGATGGCCAGGTGGGCAAAAATGTACCCCCATTTGTTGGCCGCCCCTTTTTTACCGGCAACCAATACCGAGCCGTCTTCACGTTCGATTTGTTTGACAGCGAAGCCGCGGACGTTGAAGTAACGCATGCCTACAGACGGGGTGAGGCCGTTTTCCAACAGGGCGGTGTGTTTCATGGCTGCAAGCGACTGCCGGCTTGCTTTCAGGCGGAACGAGCGCATTTCGCGCATAAAGGGCGGAATGTTGCGCCACAGGCAAAGGCCGGTGCTGAGCACCAGAAACAGCATGATGACGACAAACCAGATGGAGGAGTAAACGTTAAACAGGCCGAGTGCTTGGAAAATCCGGCTCCAGAAAGGGCCGAATTTGACGATGTAGTCGGTGTAGGACAGGTTTTGCTGCAAAACCGTGCCGATGACCGAGGCGATGCCTAATACGCACAGCAGCGCAACCGCGAAACGCATGGAGCTTAAAAAAGCGAACCACGGGCGGCGGATAAGCGGGATTTTTTTACCGGTTGCCATCTTTAGGGAAGAGAAATTTCGGGAAAACAAAGAGGTGGATTCTACTACAAATCGGGCTGCCGATACGTTGGATGTACCGGCAGCCCGATGGTCATTGTTTATTCCAATGGTGGTATTCAGACGGCCTTTATCAGGTGGAGGCCGTCTGAAAATCAGTGCAGTCCTTGGATGAAGTTGGCTACGGCGTTCATCTCTTCTTCAGACATGCGTTTGACTACGTCTTCCATCATGTTGTTGGGACTTTTGCGCTGGCCGGAGGCATAGGCTTTCAGCTGCGTCATGGTGTAGTCTTTGTGCTGGCCGCCTAAGCGCGGATAGGCGGAAACGTCGGTGCCGCTGCCCGGCATACCCGCGCCGCTTGGGCCGTGGCAAGCCATGCAGGCAGGCAGTTTTTTCTCGGACAGCCCGCCGCGGAAAATTTTGGCACCTAAGTCCAGATTGTCTTTCGGATTAGCTTCGCCCGGTTTCGGAGTTTGGGTGGCATAGAAAGCGGCCACGTCGGCAATATCCTGCGCACTCAGGCTGCCCACCATCGGGCGCATTGCTGCCGCTCCGCCGGTTGTCCGTTTGCCGTCTTTGATGGCAACGGTTTCTTTAATTATGTATGTGGCATGTTGCGCCGAAAGTTTCGGGTAGGAGGAAATGCCGCTGTTACCGTCGGCGGCATGACACGCCGCGCATACGGTTTGGGCGATCTGCTTGCCTTTGGCCAAATCGGCCTTCGGCGCGGCAAACACCGCACCGCACGCCAATGCCAGAGTCAGTAAGGTGGTACGTTTCATGGAAGGCTCCTGATTGCGGCATTGCGGTATCCGCAATACCCTTTTTTATCTGTGATACTCAAAATATGCGGCGGAATTCCGCCGCTTTAAACCGATTATTCGGCAAACGTGGTATTCTATACCAAATTTACCTGTTTTTTCCATAGTTATGAACTTATTTCAAAACGCAAAATTTTTTACTACGGTAAACCACTTGAAAGATTTGCCCGATACGGGAGCCGAAATAGCCTTTGTCGGACGGTCCAACGCGGGCAAATCCAGCGCGATCAATACGCTGTGCAACCATGTTCGGCTGGCCTATGTATCAAAAACGCCCGGCCGTACGCAGCATATCAACTTTTTCGAACTGGCCAACGGTCATTTTATGGTTGATTTGCCCGGTTACGGCTACGCGGCCGTACCGGAGGCGGTGCGTCAGCATTGGGTAACCCTGTTGGGTGATTATTTGCAGACACGGCGGCAACTCATCGGTTTGGTGCTGATTATGGACTGCCGTCATCCACTCAAGCCGCTGGATATACAAATGCTGGATTTTTTCGCCAAAACCGGCAGGCCTGTGCATATCCTGCTTTCAAAGGCCGACAAATTATCTAAGAACGAACAGATTAAAACCTTGTCTTCTGTCAAGAAAGCGTTAAAACCGTTTTCAGGGCGGCAGGATGTGTCGGTGCAACTGTTTTCGAGTTTGAAAAAGCAGGGCATGGAAGAAGTGGAAAACGTGGTGGGCGGCTGGTTTGCACGGTTGGAGCCGGAGCCGGCGGAAGAAGGTTGTCATGTCTGAACATATTTGGGACATCCGCCCGGCCGAAATTTGATTCTGATACTTGAAGCCGTCTGAAAAGGCGGGTATTGTAATCGAAAGAGATTCACATTCAGGTAAATGATGCCGTCTGAAAACCGTTTTTCCGGTTTCAGGTGGCCTTTTCAGGAGAAAAATATGCAACAGCCCGACAATCCCGACCGCCGCAAACTGCTCAAAACCGCTGCCGCCGTTTCGGCCGCCGCCGCACTGACGGCCTGCGGACAAGGCGGCCAATCCGCTCAAACGGCTTCATCGCCCGAGGGCAAAGCCGCCGCTGACTGCTCCGGCAACGGCAGCCACAGCCAAACTTCCTACGACTGCTACGGCGTACATCAGGCCGGCATTACCACGCCGCACCAAACCTTCGGCATCCTCTGCGCCTTCGACGTTACCGTTTCCGATATTTCCCAGCTCATCAACTATTTCCGCACCCTGACCGCCCGCATCGAATTTCTGACCAAAGGCGGAGAACTGGTGGACGGCGACGACAAGCTGCCGCCTGCCGGCAGTGGCTTGCTGGGCAAAACCGTCCCGCCCGACGGCCTGACCGTTACCGTATCCGTCGGCGCGAGCCTGTTTGACGCACGTTTCGGGCTGGGCGGCAAAAAGCCCAAGCATTTGCAGGAAATGAAGGATTTCCCCAACGACAAACTGCAAAAAGAATGGTGCGACGGCGACATCGGCATCCAAATCTGCGCTTTTTCGCCCGAAACCTGTCAAAACGCCCTGCGCGACATCATCAAAAACACCGCCAAATACGCGATTACCCGTTGGTCGCTGGACGGCTGGCTGCCCAAGGCCGAGCCGGGCGCGATTGCGTCGCGCAACCTGTTAGGCTTCCGCGACGGTACGGCCAACCCCGACGTCAGCAAGCCTGAAATCGCCGACCAAGTATTGTGGACGGGCGTGGCTTCCAACAGTTTGGACGAACCGGCATGGACGAAAAACGGCAGCTATCAGGCCATACGCATCATCCGTCATTTTGTCGAATTTTGGGACAGGACGCCCTTGCAGGAGCAACAGGCCATTTTCGGCCGTGAAAAATACAGCGGTGCGCCCTTGGGCATGAAAAAAGAGGGCGACATTCCCGACTATGCCAAAGACCCGGAAGGCAAGGCCATCCCCACCGACAGCCATATACGGCTGGGCAATCCGCGCGATCCCGAGTTCATGAAAAAGCATTTGCTGTTCCGCCGCCCGTTCAACTATTCCATGGGTTTGGCCAAGTCCGGCCAGTTGGACGTCGGCCTGATTCTGGTTATGTATCAGGCCAATCTTGCCGACGGTTTCATCTTTGTGCAAAACCTACTCAATCTGGAACCTTTGGAGGAATACATCAGCCCGTTCGGCGGCGGTTATTTCTTCACCCTCCCCGGCGTGGAAAAGGGCGGCTTCCTCGGCCAAAGCCTGCTGTTAGACAAATAAACGCGCCCGCCGCAGTTTGAGGCCGTCTGAAAACCCGTTTCCGTATCGCAAGCGGGTTTTCAGACGGCCTCTGTATCGGCAGGCAGATTTGCAGTGCGGCGCAAATCGGTTTATAACCGCCGTTTTCCCAATTCGGAGTTGCCCCCATGCCTTTGCAAGACAAGCTGCCGCACCCCATCCTGCCCGACGGTACGCGCAACGAAATTCAGGCGCGCGAAAGCTATCATTTGCTGAAAATCATGTCTGAGTTCGTCGAGGCAGGCGAAGAACTGCGCGCCATCTATCCCGCCGTCAGCATATACGGCAGCGCGCGCACGCCGGTAAACCATCCTGACTACCTGTTGGCCGAACTGATTGCCCGCCGCCTCTCGGATGCGGGCTTCGCGGTGATTTCCGGCGGCGGGCCGGGGATTATGGAGGCGGCCAACAAGGGCGCGTTTGCCGGACGCAGTCCCGCCGTCGGCCTCAATATCGTGCTGCCGCATGAGCAGCGGGCCAATCCGTATCAGGATTTGTCGGTTAAATTCCAACATTTTTTCCCGCGCAAAGTGATGTTTGTGAAACATGCGGTGGCGTATGTGGTGATGCCCGGCGGCTTCGGCACGCTGGACGAATTGTTTGAAAGCCTGACGCTGGTGCAGACCGGCAAAATTCCGCCCCGTCCGATTATTTTGGTCGGCCGCGATTTCTGGCAGGGGATGATTGATTGGATAGCCGACCGGCTTTTGACGCGCGGCTTTATCAAGCCCGACGATTTGGATTTGTTTGAAACGGCCGACACCGCCGACGAAGTAACCGATATTATTTTCCGCCATTACGAAAACTGTACCGACGGGTTCTGCATCAATCCGAACACCGATTGGGAATTGGGTTTGTAAGGGCGCAGGAGGGAGCGATGCAGCCTAAACTGCTTATCTTCGATTGGGACGGCACGCTGGCCGACACCACCAATCCGATTATCGAAACCGTGCAGCAGGCCTTTTACGAATGCGGGCTGGCCAAACCGCCGGCCGACCGAATCCGCAATTTAATAGGCCGCAGCCTGATGCAGATGATGCAGCAGCTTGCCCCGTCTGCGGGCATGGGCAAGCATGAAGAACTGGTGGAAACTTATGCCGCGCATTATCTGAATCCGAACAACCGCCATATGCGGCTGTTTCCCGACGTGCTGCCTACCTTGGAGCGTCTGCGGGAGGCGGGATATTGGCTGTCGGTGGCCACGGGCAAGGGGCGCAGCGGTTTGAATCAGGCCATAGCCCAAACCGGGACGGGGGTTTTTTGGCTGGCAACGGCCTGCGCGTCCGAATGCCCGTCCAAGCCCGCGCCCGATATGGTGTGGCGGCTGTGCGACGAACTGGGCGTGATGCCGTCTGAAAGCATCGTCATCGGTGATACCGCCTTCGATCTCGAAATGGCCGCCCATGCCGGTGCGCGCGGGATAGGCGTGGCAACGGGCGCGCACAGCCGCGAAACCTTGCAGAGCGCGCCGAACATCGGTATCTTGTCGTGCTTTGGCGAGCTGGAAGGCTTTTTGCAATGGCAAGGAAGCATAGAGGCCGTCTGAAAACTAAAGCAGACACCGTTTGCACATCAGGAAAATCATTATGAGCTTTAAAATCCAACGCGAAGAAGAACAGCAACAGGCACAATCGGGCTTCCATCCTTCGTCCGGGCCGTCTGAAAACGAAAGCTGGGAGCGCGACACGCTCTACAAGCTGTTGATGAGCGTACACAAGGAGCAACGCAGCAGCCGCTTGTGGCGCAATATTTGGCGCGGTGTCGGCGCGATGCTGTTTGCCGGCACGCTGTTCACCATGTACAGCTGCAGCAGCGGCGGCACCGGTACCGGCGGAAACAGTTTGGGCAGCGCGTTGCACAAACAGTCGAAAGAACACACTGCCGTCATCCGGTTGGACGGCGTTATCGGCGGCGGTTATCAAGACCAAGTGGCGATGCTGCGCGACGGATTGGAAGCCGCCTACGCCAACGGCAAAGTCAAAGGCATCATTATCCGTGCCAACAGCCCCGGCGGTTCGCCCGTCATCTCGAATACCGCCTTTGAAGAAGTGCGCCGTCTGAAAGCGGAACACAAAGACATCCCGCTGTATGTCGTTACCGAGGACATGTGTGCTTCCGGCTGCTACTACATCGCGGCTGCTGCGGACAAAATCTATGCCGACCCGTCCAGCCTGGTGGGCAGCATAGGCGTCATCGGCGGCAGCTTCGACTTTACGGAGCTGATGGACAAAGTCGGTGTCAAACGCCGCCTGAGAACCGCCGGCAGCAACAAAGGCATGGGCGACCCCTTCTCGCCGGAAACGCCCGAACAGCAGGCCATCTGGCAGCAAATGCTCAACGACATACACGGCGAATTTATCAAAGCCGTCAAGTTGGGGCGCGGCAGCCGCCTGAAGGACAACGATCCCGAAATATTCAGCGGCCGCGTTTACACCGGTTTGGAAGCGAAGAAAAATGGACTGATAGACGACTTCGGCAACATTTACAGCGTCGCCCGCGATGTCGTCAAAGCCCCCGAATTGGTGGATTACACGCCTGACGAAGACGATTTGGCACGCGCCATCAGCCGCCGCCTCAACGGCGAAGTGCAAAACCAAGTAAGGGAAGGCCTGCAAAACCTGGCCAAACCCGGCTGGTAAATCGGCAAACGCCGGAGGCCGTCTGAAAAGTGAGCGGGCCTCCAAATCTTGGACATCCGATAAGAGCTTATTCAGGCACTCTGTGCAAGCTGGGTTCTGTATGCGGCAGGACTCAGCTTTTTTAATTTCAAACTGCAATGCTCCCGGTTGTAGTAGTCCGTATAATCGTCTATCTGTTTCATCAATTCTTCCACCGTCAATTCTCCTGCACGGTAGAAACACCCCGTCTTCAATACCGCAAAGAAGCTCTCCATCGGTACATTGTCCCAACAGTTCGCCTTACGCGACATGCTTTGAACCATGGAATGTTGGGCAAGTAATTCCCTATATCCCGCCGTACGGTACGGTACGCTTTGGTCGGAATGCAGCATCGTTCCTTTGCCGGTCAGATGGGAGGCGGCTTTTTCGATCATTTGCGCCGCCATTTCGCCGTTGGCATTACGATAGGCTTTTTTAACCTGTATTTTGGCTTTCAGCTCATATTCTTCATCAACCGTACTGCTTTTTTGCGGTGGTCGGTCATGATTTTGTCTCGGCCTGAGACCTTTGCAAAAAGCCCTTCCCCCGACAGCCGAAACCCAAACACAGGTTTTCGGCCGTTTTCGCCCCTAATTGC
>NZ_JBQCVA010000042.1:0-19707 GCF_051962715.1 Neisseria sp. P0008.S010 | reverse complement strand
GACGTGCCGAACGACGAGAACCTGCTGTATGTGGATGAGGACGGACAACGGCATTACCGCCGCTACCGCACCACGGTTTATAACATCGAGGTTGAGGATTACCATACCTACTGTGTCGATTATCCGGGCATCCTGATACACAACCAGAATTGCGGCGCAGCCGGGTGGACAGCCCGGTAATCCGCGACGGCGGGCAACTATGACGCTACTGTTTGCAACAAAGGCCGTCTGAAAACGTTTGGTGGTTTTCAGACGGCCTTTCACGCTTATTCTGCCATCCCGATACAAGGCGGCAACCGGCCACGCCGGACGGCAAATACCTCCTGCATAACGTGCTGACAAAAGTGTTAAAATAGCCTGTTCATATTGTCATAAAACATGTTTGGCCGGCGGCTTGAAGCGTTTTGGCTTCGCAGAAATTCCGCTTCCTTCGGAAGCTCAGTTTTAACTTCGCTGAAGCTGCGCTTTCAGACGGCCTTCAGCCTTTTCTCGAAAGATTGATCGTGATAACCCTCCCCATTCCCGTCCCCCAAACCCCGCACGCGCTCTACCGCGCCATGTTCCTCTACATCGTTGCCGCATTCGGCATCGGCTGGTTTCTGCCCGTAAACGGCGTGCTATGGGGCGTACTGCTGGCGACCGCGCTGGTGCTGTATCTGCGCATCCGCTCGCTGGCACGTGGCGAGAAACGGCTTTACGACAGATTCCCCGCCGGCAAAAGCGGCATCTCTTCGCTGCAATGGCTTTATTTGATGATTGCCGTTACGGGCGTGGCCATCGCCTTTTACGGCGGCACGGCGGCCTCATACGGCGAATTGCGCGAAGCACGCGGCATCGTGCCCGCCAAACCGTATAAAGAAAGCACCGAATGTTATGCCAGGCAGGAGGCCTTATCCCAAAACGAGTTTGTCCAATTCCTACTCGGCCGCCCCTGCCGCCATGTGAGCGATACCAGCTACCTTCCTTTCCCCAACGGCGGCGAAACCCTGTATTTGAGCTGCGCCGCCGACCTGCGCGACGCCTGCGAACTCGCCTATGCCCACGCAGGCAAACCGGCCGTGGTGAAATACAGCGGCTCGCGCCTGTATGAAATGCAAGTGGACGGCGTGCAAATCTACCGTTATGCCGACCAAGCCGCCCGATTCAACCGCGAGCGCAAAGCCGCCCTGCTGGACGCGCTCATCGCCGTGCCGCTGTTCGCCCTGCCGCTGATGTGGTTCCACCGCCGCTTCGACGATTGGCAGAACGAGCTGGCCGAAGGCGAAACCGTGCCGGACGAAACGCCGCAGTGGTGGAAATATACCGTGTTGTGCTGCTGGTATCTGCCGCTTGCCGCCGCCTTTGCATGGACGGGCATCGGCTGGTGGCGCAATATAGACGAGCCGATTGCATTGACCATCGGACTGCTGTTCATCGGCGCGTTGCTGTTTTTCACCCTGCGCGGCGCGTACCGCGTGTTTTATCCAAAGCAGCCTGCATCCTAAACGGCTTCACATCAACGGATAGCAATTGTCCACACATCCGCTGACCACATCAGGCCGTCTGAAAGCATGGGCTTCAGCAAAATGAAAACTCCGTTTCCACTAAGAAACGGAGTTTCCGCAAAGTTAAAGCCAAAAACCAGCCTGCACAAAGGACACCCCATGCACTACCAATCACTCAACGCCGCGCTGGAACAATACAGCGGCAATCTAACCCAGAATCCCGCCTCCCCCAACAGCCTTGCCCTGCATATCGACCGTCAAACGCAAGGCTACCTGAAACTCCACACACCCGACGGCATCAGCCTCAGCCTAACGTATCGAGATGAACCCGTGTTCTGGTCGTTCTTTAGCCACGATTTATACGACGTTTACCTCATCCGCAGCTACGCCGAAAGCTGGCAGGCATACCAACCCGTCGGGCACATCGGCAGCCGCGTAAACGAACACATCGCCCGCCAACCCGCCGCAGAGCAAGGCCTGTTGTGGAACAAATATTTCATCGAACAACTCGCCGCCCACGACACAGAGCTGCTCGGCATCGGTGAATGGCATTTCGACTACCGCCCCGCCCAAACCCTGCCCCACAATGGGGCGAATGCTGGCACGATACCGCCTTAGGGCAGCCTGAAACCGACGAAAACTACGCCCAATGGCTGTTTTCAGGCAGCCGTTTCGACGCGCTGGACAACAATTTTTATACCCAAGCCGAACGCTTCATCGCCCTG
Organism: Neisseria sp. P0008.S010; assembly: GCF_051962715.1. Classification (NCBI taxonomy): domain Bacteria; kingdom Pseudomonadati; phylum Pseudomonadota; class Betaproteobacteria; order Neisseriales; family Neisseriaceae; genus Neisseria; species Neisseria sp. P0008.S010. Next base: position 17,498 of record NZ_JBQCVA010000042.1, on the reverse strand, counting down.
AAAACCCACCACACCGAAGACGGTCGTCTGAAATATTGGCGCAAACGCGCACGGCAAAACCAACTGCCGCCCGTCTTGGTGTACGAACTTCCCGCCCTGTCCGACCGCTGGCTGATTTTAGACGGACACCTGCGCCTCGCCGCCGCGCTCTCCGAAGGGCAACTGCCACCCCTGATTACCATCCAAGCCACCACCGCCCGACACAGCCCGCAAACCGCCACCGAACACGAAACCGCAAAAACCGCCGCCCTGTCGCAATACGAAAAAATCGCCCGACAAACCGACCACAATCCCCAAGCCCTAAACGCCGTCAGCCAACACATCATCCGCGCCTACGATACCCTCCCCTACCTGCTGCACACCACCCGCGCCGCCGCCGACATCGCCCCGAAAACCTGGCTGCAACAATTGCAAACCTACGCCGCGCAACACGGTTTCGCCGAAGAATTTGAACGCGTTTGGACAACGGAATCATGGCCGATGAAACGGGTTGCTGCTTTTCAGGTCGTCTGAAAAGGTCAGGTTGTTTTAAACTTTTCAGACGACCTCAACAGGTAAACCCTTCCCACCCTGACCCACACCAATAATTTCCGCCTAATTTTCCCCACATACAATCCCCACAAACGACGCAGACCGCTTCATATTCCCATCCATAAGGAACTCTACCATGAAAAACCTTAAATTTACCTTAGCCATATTTTTCGGCGGCATATTCGCTTTATGGCTGCTTGCTACATCATTTCCAGACCAGTGGGGCGTATTTCCCGTACGCAACCTATTGCTGCAACTAACTGGCACCATCAGCATACTGGCCATGAGTGGCTGTCTGATACTTGCCGTGCGTCCCAAAATGCTGGAAACGCCGCTTGGCGGGCTGGACAAAATGTACCGCCTGCACAAATGGCTCGGCATCATTGCCCTTTCAGGCAGCATCCTGCATTGGACCTGCAAACAATTCCCCAAATGGCTTATCGAACTTGGTCTGATTGACGGAAAACGTCCGCCACGCCCGCCGATGCAGGAAATATTGACATTAAAAGATTGGCTGGCTACCCAACGCCACTTTGCCGAAGAAGTTGGCGAAATCGCTTTTTATGTTGCCCTCGTCCTGCTTATCGCCGCCCTCATCAAACGTATACCCTACCGCTGGTTTGCCAAACTCCACATACTTATCGTCCCCGTTTATCTCGCGCTCGTGTGGCACACTGTCGTGCTGGCAAATTTTTCCTATTGGTCGCAACCGCTGGGCTGGCTGATCATTGCCGCCTTACTTGCAGGCATCGCCTGCTCGCTGATTGCCCTGTTCAAGCGCATCGGCAAACCGCAAAACGCCACCGTATCCGCCCTAAATCAAAACGGCAATCTGCTCTCCCTAACCCTGAACGCCCCAAAATGGCAGGGACACCGCGCAGGTCAATTCCTCTTTTTACGCACACACGGCGAAAGTCACCCCTTTACCATCGCCTCCGACTGGCAGCCTGATAACCAAGAGCTCACGCTCATCATCAAAAATCTAGGCGACTACACTGACCGCCTGCCGCAGCGCCTGAATGTTGGCGACACCGTGCAAATTGACGGCGCATACGGACGTTTCGACTTTTCCGATGGACAAGCGCAAATCTGGGTCAGCAACGGTATCGGTTTCACCCCATTTCTCGCACGACTCAATGAACTGGCCAAACAGCCCGCCACCCAGCCAATAGACTGGTTTCATGCCGATAGAAACCTGCCTGCCGAAACGCTCGCCCACTGGCAAAATTTAGCGCAACAAGCCAATATCAATTTCCACTATATCCCCTCCGAAACCCAAAGGCTCACCGCCGAACATATCGGTCAAACCGTCCGCGATAGCGCAAACCGCAGCCTATGGCTCTGCGGCAGCCGAAGTTTCACACGCAGCATCTCAGATAGCTTAAAAACACGGTCGCAACATTTGGAGTTGTTTGAATTCCGCTAAATGGTTGTAGATGCAAGGCATCCTCAAAGTACAACCTTAACCGAGTCCAAACAAAAGCAGTCCGCACCTTCAAAATGAAGTTGCGGACTGCTTTTTTTGCTTTTCAGACGACCTTTACAGCCAATCTGACGGTGACTTAGACAATTTCGCCTCCCAAACAAGTAGGCTGGGTTGATAAACCCAACGTTTTAGAAAAATTAAACGGTTTTGTTGGATCTCGACGCAATTTACGCCTGTTGCACCCCGCCGCTTGCTGTAACCGCATGATATTCCTAAAATCCCCATTTCCCTCACTTTAAGGAAACACCCATGAAATCCAAACTATCCGCGCTTGCCGCTACCGCCCTTCTGGCCGCCTGTTCTGCCGTTCCGCATCATAACGAACAGGCGAAAGCCCTGCTGGACGAAGGCATCGCCCTGTATCAAAAACAGGATTACCGACACGCCATGCCCTACTTTGAGCAGGCGCAGCAGGCGGGGCATATGAAAGCGCCGCGTTATCTGGGCTTGATGTATCTGAACGGCGAAGGCGTTGCCCAAAATGCGCAAACCGCTTTCGCCTACTTCACTCAGGCAGCCGAAGCGGGCGACATCACGGGGCAATACTGGTTGGGCTATTGTTACGAAAACGGCATTGGCACGGCAAAAGACATGACCCAAGCCGTGCGCTGGTATCAAAAATCCGCCGCACGTGGCGACCATGTTTCCCAGCCCGCCATTGACGCGCTGAACCGCTTGGGCGTGAAAGCAAATTAACTGTTTCCCTCAACCTTTTAAGGAGTAATCTCATGAAAAAAACCGCCACCGTCATCGCCGCCGGCCTGCTGCTGGCAGCCTGCACCGCCACGCAAAACACCGCTGAAAACAGCCCCGCCGCCCAAAGCACACAAAATCCCGCTTGGGACAAACAGTATGGCGGAGCGGACAAAGCCTACGACAGCCGCCTGCTCGCCCTGCGCGAGCAAATCGCCCCGCGTTTTGAAGTGCTGACCTTCAAAGACCCGCAAACGGGTAAAGAAATGCAGTACAACCTCTACACGCCGAAAAACCTCGAACCCGGCCGCAAATACCCGCTGGTGATGTTCATCGCTGATGCCAGCACCGCAGGCAAAGGCGTGAAAGCCCCGCTGATGCAGGGCTACGGCGGCATTATTTGGGCGACCGACGAAGCACAGGCAAAACACCCCGCCTTCGTCCTCGTACCGTCCTACACCGAAACGGCAGTAAACGACCAATGGCAAACCACGGACGAAGTCGGTATGACCCTTCGCCTCGTTAAAAGCCTGATGGCTGAAAAACCGATTGACCCCGACCGCGTTTACACCACAGGCCAATCCATGGGCGGCATGATTTCCTTCTATCTCAACAGCATCGAGCCGAATCTTTTTGCCGCTTCCATGTTCGTCGGCAGCCAATGGGACATCAACGTGTTGAAACCGTTGGCGCAGGCGAAATTCATCTACACCGTTTCCGCCGGCGACCCGAAGGCATCGGCAGGCATGGCGCAAGTCGGCGAAATGCTGCAACAAAACAAAGTCGCCTACGCCGAAACCGAGTTTTCCGCCAAACTGCCGCAGTCCGAACAAGACGCGAAAGTCCGACAAATGCTCGCCCAAGGCAGACGCATCAACTTTATCCGCTTCACGCCGAATACGGTGATTCCCGCAAACACCACCCACAAAGGCGCGGAGCATATGTATTCGTTTGATTACGCCTATTTGCTCGAACCCGCCCGCAATTGGCTGATGCAACAGCGGCGAGGCCGGTAAGCCGTAAACACAGTTTTCAGGCTACCTGAAACCAAGTGCAGGCTGCTTTTAAAGGCCGTCTGAAAACCCAAAAAAGCAGCCTGCACTTGCCTTTGCTGATGAAATCGGATTCCCGAATCCTGCCAACGCCACTAAAATACCGAACGATTTCCGCAAACACCGCCTTCATCTTTTTTCAGGTAGCCTGAAAGGACACGCCATGCCGCAGCCGGATTGGCAATATATCGAAAACCTTGCCTATCAAATCATCGTCGATGCCGTACACAGCATCCGCAGGCAGCACCCACACGAAACCGTGTATACCGCCATTTTCCACAATTTCTACTGCGACAACGCCTACCTCTATTTCCCCTCACTGTCGGTCGGCACGGAAGAGCTGCTCGTGCGCGTAGTGGAAAAATACCAAAGCGAATACGGCTCCACCGCAAGCTGTGCCGAGCTGGAACAGTCGCTGCGCTGGTCGGGCGCGGATTTGGCGGAATATATGTTTGACGGCGGCGCGGCGGGCAATGCGGCGGCGCAGAGCGTGCAGGCTGCCGTGCGTCAAGAAGCCGATTGGGACGATTTATACGACCGCTTCCGCCAATGTTTTCCGCGCGCCTGCCGCCGTGCCACAGAAGACTTGCTGCGCGCCAAGCTCGTCGCCCCCGATTTTGTCGCCGTTGCCTGCGATGAAGACGAAGAGCTGATTGCACCCAGCCTCACGCCCGAACAACTGCAACAGCATTTCCCTGAATTTGTGTAACTTTCAGGCCGTCTGAAAGCCCGAAAAGCAGCCTGCACCCCATCAACACAAGGAATCATCATGGAATTATCTGCCGAACAAACCGCCGCCCAACTACGCTGCCCGCATGACGAAGCCGGCACGGCGTTCGGGCAGGCGATGAACCTGCGCAACCTGACCCAAATCATCAGCGCGTTCGCCGCCGCCCGCCTGCAAAACGGCGACAACATACTGGAAACCGGCTGCGGCAACGGCGGCCTTTTGGGCTACATCCTGTCGCAGGCGGACGGCCTGCACTACACTGGCCTGGAAATTTCGCCGCTGATGCACGAACAGGCGCAGGCGTTCAATGCACCGTTTATTGCCGCAGGACAAGCGGATTACCGGCTGTATGACGGCGGCACGCTACCCTTTGCCGATGCCGCGTTCCATAAAGCCGTGTCGGTAAACACCGTCTATTTTTGGGACGACGCGCCCTTCATGCTGGCCGAACTCTGCCGCGTACTGAAATCCGGCGGGCGGCTGTGCCTGAATTTCTGCGAAAAAGACTTTATGGCCAAACTGCCGTTCGCGGCACACGGCTTCACACTCTACGATGCCGCCGACATCCGCGCCCTGGCTAAAAACCTGCCGCTACGCTGCATTTTGGAACAACGCAGCCGCGATTGGGCGGTCAGCAAAAGCGGCAAACTGGTACGGCGGGAATTTGTCGATTTGGTGTTTGAACGCGTATAGCAGCCTGCACCTCGCCGTTTGTATCAACCCAAAGTGCAGGCTGCTTTTGTATTTTTCAGGTAGCCTAAAAGTAGCCTGCAGGCAGCCCCCTCGGAAAGGAAAAACCATGCCTAAGCCCACCCGCCAAGACTTCGCTTTTTTAAACGACGCGAAAACCGAAGCCGTATTGTTCGACCTCTACACCGCCGCCGTACGCCAGATTCCCGGCCTGATATGGCATTTCCTGCCCCAACTGCCCAAACTGCTGGGCAAAGGCAGCGGCTGGACGGGCGAAAACGAAGCCTATTTCGACGACAAATACATCCCCATCGTCCCGCAGCAGGGCGCATTCCTGTATATGCAGGCCTTGGCCAAGGGCGCGAAAAACATCGTCGAATTCGGCACGTCTTACGGCATTTCCACGCTTTATCTGGCCGCAGCGGCCAAGAAAAACGGCGGCCGCGTGATAACTACCGAATACCTGCCGCACAAAGCCGAAGCCGCCCGCCGCCACTTCGCCGCCGCAGGGCTGGCCGACCACATCGAACTGCGCGAAGGAGACGCGCTGGAAACTTTGCAAGACATCCCCGGCGGCATCGATTTCGTGCTGCTCGACGGCTGGCCGAACTTGGTTTATCCCGTGTTCAAACTGCTCGAACCCAAACTCGCCCCGCGGGCCGCCGTCGCCGTGGACGACGTGGAAGGCTACACCCCCGCCATGCAGGATTATTTGGACTACATCCGCAATCCTGTCAACGGCTATGTTTCCGCCACCTTAAAGCCGCATAAGGCCTTGGAATACAGCGTGAAAACAGGCGGGGCGGATGCCGAATGAAGGCTACCTGAAACCCCAAAAAGCAGCCTGCAACCCCGTTCCCTCAGGAGAGAGCAGATTGCCGAAACCCCGCCGTTTGTATCAACCCAAGTGCAGGCTGCTTTCAGGTAGCCCGAAAGAAGGCTGCCCAATCCCTAATTTTCAAAGAGATGAACATGACACCGAACAACCCAACGGGCGCATCTTGGCATGCCGACCCATCGCAGGGCAGCCTGCCCGATTCGTTCAACCTGTTTCAGGAACAATTCTTAAAGCCTTTGGGCAAGACCGCTGCGAACATCGAACGGGAAAAAGAAAGTGCCGAATACGGCGCGGTTCGTTTTGAAATGGACGGACAAACCTGTTTGTTTCGTCAGGCCAAACACACGCCCAAAAAAATCGGCCAATTTGTCGCGCTTTGGAAACGCCCGGCCATGTCCGGCGAAATCGCGCCGTTTGACCGCGACGACGGCATTGATAAGGTGATTGTCTTGGCAGACGAACATCCGCGCTTCGGCGTGTTCGTTTTCCCATGCCGGCTGCTGGCCGAAAAAGATATTTTTTCCGAGCAATCCATAGGGGGAAAACGCGCGTTTCGGGTTTACGCGCCTTGGGTGATGCCGTCGGCGGCACAGGCCAAGCGGGCCAAAATTTGGCAATGCGCCCACTTTGCAGAACTCACGGATACCACCCAAGGGCTGGCGCAATTAGCCAAGCTGCTTTAAGCCGAAAGGCAGCCTGAAACCCAAAAAGCAGCACCACAGGCACGCACATCGGTTCGCCGAATCGCAGATTCGGACCGATGGCAGCCTGCACCCCAACAAAACAAGGACTTACCATGACCATCCTCCAAGCCGAAAACCTATCCTTCGCCTTCGGGCACGTTGCGCTGCTCGACAAAGCATCTTTCCAACTGGCCGCGGGCGACAAAGTCGGCCTGATCGGGCGCAACGGCGCGGGCAAATCCAGCCTGCTGAAAATCCTCGCCGGCGTGCAGAAGCCCGACGACGGCCAGCTCATCCTGCAAAACGGGCTGAAAACCGTGTATGTGCCGCAGGAGAGCTTTTTCGACGGCGCGGCCACCGTGTTCGACATCGTGTCCGAAGGGCTGGGCAGCCTGCGCGGCGTGCTGCGGCGCTACCACGAAATCGGCCGCGAACTGGCGCACGGGCAAAACGACAGCCTTATCAAAGAATTGAACGAGCTGCAAAACCAAATCGAAGCGCAAAACGGCTGGCAGTTCGACGCACTGGTCAGCCAGACCATCGGCGAGCTGGGGCTGCCTGAAAACGAAAAAATCGCCAATTTGTCCGGCGGGCAGAAAAAGCGCGTCGCGCTGGCGCAGGCGTGGGTGCAGAAGCCCGACATCCTGCTGCTGGACGAGCCGACCAACCATTTGGACATCGACGCGATTTTGTGGCTGGAAAACCTGCTGAACAACTTTTCAGGCAGCCTGATTGTGATTACCCACGACCGCCGTTTTTTGGACAATGTGGCCAACCGCATCGTCGAACTCGACCGAGGCAGCCTGCGCTCTTATCCCGGCTCGTTCGCCAAATACAGCGAGAAAAAGGTGGAAGAACTGGCGGTGGAAGCGGAACACAACCGCCTGTTCGACAAATTCCACGCGCAAGAAGAGGCGTGGATTCGCAAAGGCATAGAAGCGCGGCGCACGCGCAACGAAGGCCGCGTTAAGCGTTTGGAAGAATTGCGGAAACAGCGCGCGGCGCGGCGCGAACGGCAGGGGCAGGTGTCGTTCAAGCTCGATTCGGGCGAGAAAAGCGGCAAAATCGTCGCCGAACTGGAACACGCCTCGTTTGCGTACGGCAATAAATTGATTATGAACGATTTTTCCGCCGTGATTCAGCGCGGCGACAAGATTGGACTCATCGGCGCGAACGGCATCGGCAAAACCACGTTTTTGAAGCTGATTTTGGGCGAACTCGCGCCCACTGGCGGCAAAATCCGCCTCGGCAGCAAGCAGGAAGTGGCGTATTTCGACCAATTCCGCAGCGCGCTGAACGAAAACGACACCGTGTTCTACACGCTCGGCCAGGGCAACGATTATGTGGAAATTGGCGGCAAAAAACGGCACGTAATGGGCTATCTGGAAGACTTCCTGTTCTACCCCGCCCGCGCCCAGTCGCCCGTGTCGTCGCTTTCCGGCGGCGAGCGCAACCGCCTGCTGCTGGCCAAACTGTTCACCCGCCCCGCCAACATTCTGGTGCTGGACGAGCCGACCAATGATTTGGACATCGACACGCAGGAATTGCTGGAAGAACTGCTGCGCGACTACGCCGGCACCGTGTTCCTCGTCAGCCACGACCGCATGTTTTTGGACAACGTGATTACGCAGAGCATTGTATTTGAAGGAGAAGGCCGTCTGAAAGAATACATCGGCGGCTATCAGGACTATGCCGATGCGAAGGCGCGCGAAGAAAAAGTGCAGGCTGCCTCCGCCCCCGCCGCCAAGCCCGAAAGGCTGCCTGAAAAAGACAAACCCAAGCCCAACCGCACGGCCAAGCTGTCGTACAAAGAACAGCGCGAACTCGACGCCCTGCCCGACGAAATCGCCGCGCTGGAAGCCGAACAGGCCGATTTGAACGCCCAGCTTTCCGACCCCGAAATCTTCAAAGACTACGAAAAAGCCGGCAGCCTGCAAGCGCGCGCGGAGGAAATCGAAACGCTGCTGCTGGAGAAATTGGAGCGTTGGGAGATGCTGGAAGGGAAGCAGAACGGGGGGTGATTTGAGGTTTCAGGTAGCCTGATGGGGCGTTTGGGAGGCTTCCTGAAAAATAGAAAGCAGCCTGCACCCAATCCCCTCTCCTGCGGAAAATGTTAGGGAGAAAGCGAAGAGCTTGAACGTTTATGTAGAACAGTTTGAACCCGAACAGGCAGTGCGGTTTCCCATGGCGGATTATCGGGAGCAGGAGTGGATAGTTTGAATGTGTCGTTGCATGCTTTTTAAAATATTAATTAATAAGGAACTAAATTATGGAATTTCCATTATCTATTACTGCTAATATCAATAGCCATGAAGGTAATTTTTCTAGAAAACTTGAACTAAGATCGCCATTAACATTTATTGTTGGGCCAAATGGTTCAGGAAAAACTCATTTATTAAAAGGGTTAAAAGAAAGTTTTAATGTTCCCGCGGATAAAAAAGTTCGTTTTATTTCTGCTGGACGGTTAGCCCCATTAGAACAATATCGTTCAAAAACAAATCAATATTCATATGATATTGATAAAGCACGATTTGGAGATAGTTTTGAAACCGAACAACGCCATCAAATAGAATCAATTTCAGGAGATCTTCATACTCTCTATAAACGCCCAGATATACTTATTAAAGTTCAAGAGAGGTTGCGAAAATTATTCAAAAGAGATATTGAAATAGGCTGGGATTCTGGTTATCTAAAAGTCTCCTTTTCAAGAATAGGAGCTAGCAATACTTATTACTCATCTGCTCGTGAAGCATCTGGGTTATTACATCTCGTTGGGATTTTATCTGCGTTATACGACGATGAAGTTGGGGTTTTACTTATTGATGAACCTGAAGTTTCATTACACCCACAATTACAAGCCTTTCTACTTAAAGAAATTACACGTATTGCAGGAATCCCTGGAGAAGATAACTATAAAAAAATAATTGTGATGGCAACACACTCAACGGAAATGATCAAGATTTCTAAAACAGATGATTTGTTATCTTTCATTTTTTGCAATGATTTAAAAGAAGAACCTATTCAGATTCCTAAAGATGCAGGAGAGTTACAAAACAAACAAGTAAAAGGTCTTGTTGCTCGATTAGGGCAAGAACACAAATTCGCCTTATTCTCTAGAACACCACTTTTAGTTGAAGGCCCATCTGACGTAATTATCTGCAATACACTTTCAGATAAATTATATTTAAATCTTGAAGCAGCAGGTTCACAAATATTGCCGATTAATGGGAAAGGAGCCATGCCTGAAACAGTTAAATTATTTAGACTGATGGGTAAAACGCCAACTGTTTTAGCTGATGCAGACTGTTTTGCTGATGGTCTAAATTTAATTACCGCTTATTTTAGTGATAAGAAAATAAGAAATATAGCTGATACTTTAGTAAGTAAAAAAGGGATGGAGAGTATTTCGAAGATAACTAATGAAATTTATAATAAACTTTGTTCATTAATTGATAAAAATTGGGATGAGATTGCAGAAACTGCTAAAAACCATCCTTATTTCACTTTGCGAGAAGATGAATCATTAAATAAAAAACGCTCGGTCTTATGTACTTTGCTTAACCATGATAATTTAAGTGGTGAATGGGAGAAATTGAAAGATAGAATTACTGCGTTATTTAATATTTTTGAAGAAGTAGGGTTATTTATTTTAAGAAAAGGAGCTATTGAATCCTATTATGATGATAATGCAATTGAAGATAAAGTTAATGCTTCTGTTATTGAAAGTGAAAAAATTTTATCTTTATCAGAAGAAAATCTTGAAAGCAGATACCAAGACATTATAAAGTGCTTGAGATATGCTTCAAATAGTGAACCTATTGATGAATCAAGAGCGATTCGAGATGAATTTTTATCCTTTATTTCTCCAATTCATGCCCATTATGCTGAAGGGGCAAAAAATTTGAATGCATTAGGTAGGACATCATCAATATTTCATCATCGAATTAATGAGGAAGAGAAACTAGAAGTATCTATAGCTAGCAAGGTGTTAGATGTAACAGGGTTTCCTATTGTCTTGAATAAAGATGATGATATACGAAAGATTATTAATCATAAATTAGGAATTGAATAAACATAAGCTAACTTTGTTGCACTAAAAAATATAGTTACTACATAATCTCCACAAAATAAAAAAGGTTGTCTGCAACTCATTTTCAGACAACCTTTCTACTTTTTAAATATCTATCAACGTTCCTGATAAATCGAGCGGAAGACGATTTCGTTTATGTCCACTTTTCAGACTTGCTTATAGCGAACAACACTGTCAGGCATTCCAGCCCGACATTTTTTATCCTGATGATTAGCCTTTCCCTAAAAATCTTTTTGCCATCTACAGCCTACTCAACAAAATCCCAGCCGCTATGATACGTTCATCCATCAACAGTAACACAAAGAAAGATTATGTACATCATCGACAATGCCGCCAAACTGGTACTGACCGCCGAACAAACGGCCGAAATCGAACGCCTGCGGAAGAAACCGGCGTGGATACGCGCGGCGACTGGGAAGGCGAAGCATAAATCCGTTTTAGCTTCGTTGAAGCTGCGCTTTAGCTTCGCAGAAACTCCGTTTTCAGGTAGCCTTTCTTCCGATAAGGCCGTCTGAAAGCACAAAAAAGCAGCCTGCACTTCCATCAACAAAGTGCAAGCTGCTTTCAGGTAGCCCATTCCAAACAGTGTTTCAAGTGGTTTATCAAGCCCTGCCCGTACTCAAACCTGCTTTGCCGTTTTCCTACAAGGTTTTCAGTAAAACTTTCCACGCCGACAATTTAGGATTTGGCTGTTTGCCTTGCCCGATCAAATCCATTTGCGTCATATACCAGTTCATTTCCAACATTGCACCTGCTTTTTTATCAACAAATGCTACGCCTGTTTGGATGCGGTCGGTTTGCACGGTTTGGTAGGTGCCGTTTTGCATTTTGTTTGCCAAATCAGGTACTAAGGCAAACGGGCGTGCGACGCCGACTAAATCCAAATGACCGCTGGATAAAGCGTCTTCCATGGCGTTTTGCGAACGGAAGCCGCCGGTGATAATCAGCGGAACTTGGCTGACTGCACGGGCTTTTTCGGCATAATCAATAAAGAAGGCTTCGCGTTTGCGAGTGCTGTCTTTGGCGGCGAGCATTTGCGGGCTTTCGTAGTTACCACCGGAAACTTCAATAAAATCAATGCCAATTTCCGATAACTTTTGTACCACCTGCACCGATTCGCTTTCGTCGAATCCGCCTTTTTGGAAATCTGCCGAATTGAGTTTTACGCCCACCAAGAAATCTTTGCCCACGGCGGCGCGGATGGCGGTGTAGGTTTCCAAAAGGAAGCGCATACGGTTTTCCAAACTGCCGCCCCATTGGTCTTGGCGGCGGTTGTGGTGCGGTGAGAGGAATTGGCTGATGAGATAGCCGTGCGCGGCGTGAATTTGTACGCCTGAAAAGCCTGCCTGCTCGGCAATTTTCGCGGTTTGCACGAATTGCTGAATCAGCCCGTTGATTTCATCGGCAGTCAATTCGCGCGGCGGATTGATGAAGCCGTCCATGCCCACCAACGGCACGGCGCTCGGCGCAAGCGGCGTTTTATTGACCACCGCAGGCGACTGTTTGCCCGCATGGTTGATTTGCATGATGAGCAGCGTGTCGTTTTGTGTGCCGGCTTTCGCCCATTTTTTCAGCATCTCAAGGCTACTGTCGTCTGAAATCACCACATCGTTTATCGAACCCTTGCCGCTTTCGGCAACCATCACATTGCCCGTAACCAAAACGCCTGCGCCGCCTTGCGCCCAAGTGCCGTACAGGCGGACGAGTTTTTCAGACGGCTGGTCATTTTGGGCAAGTTGCTCTTCCATGGCTGATCTGAAGATACGGTTTTTAGCGGTTTTGCCGTTTTGAAAAGTGAATGGAGTGAATAACATAATCGTTCCTTTAAGTTGATAAGTTTAAAAATGTAAACGTATTTGGGTAAAAATAAAGGGTTAGCGGATAACCCTATTTTGAAAGCGGGCAATTTTGAGCCATCAAATCAGCAAGTTGTTTCAACTTCGTCACCGCATCCGCCATGGCGATACTGTAAAACCGCTCTTTGCCGACCTGCTCCACCGCCACTGCACCGGCTTGCAACATGATTTTCAAATGATGCGACACCGCAGGGCGCGACAGATGCAGATGTTCGGTCAGCTCATTCACATTCATCTTGCCGTGTTCCCACAGCACGCGCAGGATTTGATGGCGGTTTTCATCGCTCAACACGGTAAAAATGGAAATGCACTCGCGCATTAAATTCATGGTTTGTTGCGGCATATTCGGCCTTTTAAGTTTATATGTTTAAAAACTTGAACTCATTTTAGAGGGAAAGATGGAAAATGTCAACGGGAATTTTCAGAAGATGGTTTTAGTGTACAAATCACAGTGTTTCATCAATCATTATCTCAGTCTGCAAGCCGTTTCAGACGACCTTTTCGTAATAAAGAGCGGTCAAATTTTTAAGTGTTTTGCAAATCATCTTAAAAACTTGACCACTTGCATCATTATCAAGACCGCAGCCGTCTGAAACATTGATAGACCGGTTACTGATGTCCGCTTTCTGCTACTTTTGTCCATTTTGCCAATGTCTGCTTCATCTGTGCCTGAGGGATGAAGCGGGCCATCCGTTCTACTTCCTTGCCTTGATAAAACAGCAGCCATGCAGGTGCGGTCAGCACGTGAAAACGTCCAGCCATTTCGAGTATTTCAGCAATATCGGCTTTTACGGCATACACATTTCCTTCCACCGCCAAAGCTGAGTCAAGCTGGGCGGCCACGACCGTACAAACACCGCAGATTGGGGCTTTGATGTACAGTGATACTAAAGGGTATGTGGCGATGGCCTGTTCGATGTCTTTCAGAGTGTGCAGTTGTTGCATGTCATGTACTCCTTTGAGCGATTAAGCCCTTTTCTAGTTGTCCAGAAAAGGGGCTTTCAACGAAATGAAAACAAGAAAACGGTTTGAGTCGTCTAGATTTTTTCCACAACCACTTTTGCCCGCGCTTTCAGGCTGTTCAACACTGGCGAGGTGGCTGCGGAGCGGTCGGCGAAATTTTGCAGGGTAGGAAGGTCGGCGTCGGCTTTTACTTTTACGGTTAGCACCAGATTATCCAGTCCGCCGTAGCCATCTTCCATGCCGCACAGTTTGGCCATGTCGATACCGCCGCTTGCGGATATTTCAAACTGTTCCAGTTCCACGCCTGCTTGTGCTGCTTGCAACTCGAAACCTATGGCGCAGCAGCCTGCAGCAGCACCGATCAGGTATTCCATCGGACTTGGGGCGGCGTTTTCACCGCCCATGTTTTTCGGTTCGTCTGTGGTAAAGGCAGGGAAGCGGCGCACGGAGATTTCGTTCTTCGTGCCGGATACCCAGCGCGAATCGGCGCGTAATGCTGCCTTGCCTTTTGTATGGTCGTTTTCAACCGCTGCCATGGTAGTTCGGAAACGTTCGATATCTAACCCGTTAATCATGTTTTGTCCTTTCATATAATGAATTGCAGATGGTTTTTCGCTACACTATTTCGTACCAATTAGCGACTGACAAAATGGTGGGCAAAAGCCCACCACTTCAAGTTGATGTTTTATCATTAACCAAACACTTTTTTCAAATGTGCTTGGTAGTCTGCGAAGTATTGTTCTACTTGTGGATTTTTAACTACATCGTTACATGTAAATGTCGGTAGACGGGTCAAACCGATGAACTCGTTGAGTTTGTGGAAAGGCATGTACACAGCATCCACATCTTTGCCTTCAAAGAAGTCGCCTTCACGGGTGAACGCTTCAATCGGCGCATTCCAAGTAAGCGAAAGCATGTGTTTTTTGCCTTGCAACAAACCACCTGTACCGAAGCCTTCAGTTGGACTAACACGATGACGGCCATCACTGTGGTAAAGCTTGCCGTGTCCAGCGATAAATACTTCGTCTATGTATTTCTTCACTGTCCAAGGCTCGTGCATCCACCAAACAGGCATCTGCCAAATCACGGCATCCATCCACAAGAATTTTTCGATTTCTGCCTCAACATCATAGCCAGCATCAATCACAGTTTCTTTTACATTGTGTCCAAGTGCGGTCAAAACTTCTTTTGCTTTTTTGTGAAGCGTGTGGTTTAACTCACCATGCGAATGGCCGAATTCTTTACCACCGTTTAATAATAAAATGTTCATTTTTACTCCTAGAATAAATAATTTATAAAAAGGGATGTGATGTTTGCGGTTATTGTCCCGTTTTCCATGAAGCGATACGTTTCAAATTATCCACCGTGTCGTGATTGACGATGGCGTCGAACGTGCCGTCCAGTTTGGCAATTTCTGCTTTGTCTTCATCACTGAGGGCAAAGTCAAAGATGTTCAAGTTCTCCGCCATGCGTTCGGGTTTGGTGGATTTTGCCAATACAATGATGCCACGTTCCACCAGCCAGCGGGTAATCACTTGTGCCACAGATTTGCCGTATTTTGCACCGATTTTGCTTAACACGGGATTGTGGAAAATATCGTTTTTGCCTTCAGCAAACGGCGCTCATGCTTCCACGGCGATACCTTCAGCCTGCAAAGCGGAAACGGCTTCGGTTTTTTGTTGGAACGGATTAATTTCAATCTGATTGGCTTGCGGCATCACTTTATTGAATAGTCCCAAATCCACCGCGCGTACGGGCGAAAAATTGCTCACGCCGATGGCGCGGATTTTGCCGGCTGCCTGATATTCTTCCAGCGCGCGCCATGTGCCGTAACTGTCGCCGTAAGGCTGATGAATCAGCACCATATCGATGTAATCCAAATTCAGACGGCCTAATGAACGATCCAGCGAGGCCTTGGCGGCTTCGTAGCCGAAATTTTCCACCCAAATTTTGGTGGTAACAAACAATTCTTCGCGCGCCACGCCGCTGTTTTTAATTCCCAAACCGACTTCGGTTTCATTCATATAAACCTGCGCGGTGTCGATGTGGCGGTAACCCGCCTTGATGGCGGCAACCACGGCTTGTTCGGTTTTTGCGGGCGGAATTTGGAATACGCCGAAACCAAGTGCAGGAATTTGTACGCCGTTGTTTAATGTGATGTTTTGCATGATATTGTCTCCTGTTTGTTCTCATGAAAGTGTAGCCATTTTAGCCCGTGTTCTTATTGAGATAAATTAGGTTTGGTTTTATGATGTCGTGAATTAAATTCACTAATCACCTAAAACGGGGTAGGAAAATGCAGAACTTTAACGAGCTGAATTATTTTTTGACACTCGCACAAACGCAGAGTTTTGTGAAGGCAGGGCAGCTTTTGGGGATCTCTTCTTCGGCGTTGAGCCACAGCATGAAAAATCTGGAAACGCGGCTGAACCTGCGCCTGCTCAACCGCACTACGCGCAATGTGTCGCTGACCGAAGCCGGACAGCAGCTTTTCGACCAACTTTCTCCGCTTTATCAAGCCATTAACCACGAAGTCGATGCGTTAAATGACTTTTTGAATACACCATCGGGGCTGATTCGTATCAATGCTCCGACGCTGGCAGCGGAAGCGGTGTTATACCCGAAATTAAAGCCGATTTTGAACCAATACCCGAAAATCCGCTTGGAAATCGTGGTGGACGACCGTTGGGCGGACATTGTGAAAGAAGGATTTGATATGGGCGTGCGGCTGGGCAACGATGTGGCAAAAGAGATGGTTGCGGTGCCGATTTCCGCACCGCTCAAAATGGCGTTGGTCGCCTCGCCCGATTATTTGGCGCAACACGGTTCGCCGAAAAATATTGACGATTTGCAGCAGCACCGCCTGATTGGCGCGAAGCTCTCCGCCGAACACGGCACGGTGATGCAGTGGGAATTCAAATACAAAAAAGGGCTGATTACATTCACGCCCAAATCGCAGTTTTCCATCAACAACCATCTGCGCCTGCAAGCCGCTTCAGACGACCTCGGCATCACTTGGCTACCACATATTATCGCCACAGACGCACTCCATTCTGGGCAGTTGGTCGAGCTGTTGCCTGAGTATGCTATGACTTACGAACCGCTTTACCTCTATTACCCCAGCCGCCGCGGGCATTCGAATGTATTTAAGTTGATTGTGGATGCGCTGCGGGTGGAGGCTACCTGAAAAATAAAAAGCAGCCTGCACATTTGGAAAACAAAGTGCAGGCTGCTTTTTTCACTTAGTTGAAACTCCTCTTTCAGGCTGCATCAAATAACCGAAAGGCCGAGACCTTTGCAAAAATAGTCTGTTAACGAAATTTGACGCATAAAAATGTGCTAAAAAATTTTCAATCGACTAAAACCTTTCTGATACTGAGAAAAAAGTGGAAGAAATCAGGGAGGTTCCTCATTTTGAAAATGGTGTTGAGCATAAAATTTTAATAACTTATGTTATTGCAAAGGTCTCAGGCCGTCTGAAAAAGACAAACCCAAGCCCAACCGAACGGCCAAGCTGTCGTACAAAGAACAGCGCGAACTCGACGCCCTGCCCGACGAAATCGCCGCACTGGAAGCCGAATAGGCCGATTTGAACGCCCAACTTTCCGACCCCGAAATCTTCAAAGACTACGAAAAAGCTGACAGTCTGCAAACGCACGCGGAGGAAATTGAAATGCTGCTGCTGGAGAAATTGGAGCGGTGGGAAATGCTGGAAGCGAAGCAGGACGGGGGGTGATTTAGGTTTCAGGCAGCCTGAGAGGGCGTTTGGAAGGCTACCTGAAAAATAAAAGGGGCTGTACTAAATTAGGTGTAGAAATCCCTAGCGTTGTTTACAGTATTTCCAGGAGAATACTGTAACATGAACATGCACAAAAACACCCGCCTC
>NZ_JBQCVA010000041.1:0-20223 GCF_051962715.1 Neisseria sp. P0008.S010 | reverse complement strand
CGCGGACGGTGTAGCTGCGGCTTTTTTGGAATCGGTAGTCGACACCGGAGAAGCCGTGGTGCTTGAAGATGGCGGCAACGATATCGGGGACGGTTTGGTTTTGAAACAGTCGGGAGGTTTGGAAATGTTTTAAAGCCGCGAAGCGCGGCTCTAATACGAAGCGGTAAACGGTTTCATCCTTGGATACCGACAGCTTCTCGCATGAAGTAATGATGCCCTGCCATTGTTTCGCCGGAGCGTCGTCCGAACCGGCTGCGAAGGCGGCGGCGATTTCTGACAATACGGCTTCCTGCGGACGGATTTCAAACGCTGCGCGTTGGTTGAGGTAGGATGACAGCGGCAGGGAGGAATCGGTGGAGGTGGCGGTGATTTCGACGCGGTAGGCGGTGTTGGCGGCTTCGGAGGTGGTGAAGGATTTGACGGAGAGGGAGGGGGAGAATCGGGCGAAGGTGAGGTGGTAGGTTTGGCGGGCGGTCATGGTCGGGTGTTTTTAAGATGACGATGGGGTGGGTATGGTAGTTTGAACGGGGGTGGGCGGTCAAGTGGAGGGGATTGGTGGTGGAAAGGCCGTCTGAATGGAAGTGAACTACACCTCAAAAGTTGAACATCCTTCCAACTGCCAAGGTCAAGGTGCGGTTTTTTATGGCCAAATATGCATTGAATTTCAAATACCAAACCTTACTCCATTACCTGCGTATAGCAGCCAATGGCATACTGTTCAGACGGCTTTCGGCCTTAATCCCACCCGTTCCACCAGCGGCGGGAGGTTTCTTTTGGGGCTGACGTAGATTAGCCCTAAATTCCACACCAATCCTACAGGGTTTAAATCTGTTGAGACGGTGTGCCGAAGTTAAACCGAAATTCGCATTCTTTCAAGAACAGCGGGAAGGATTTGCGATCAATTCCGTTGTATTTGCGCAAGACGCGTTTTGCCTGATTCCAAAAATTCTCAATGCCGTTAATGTGGTTTTGACGGCCTGCAAATTCCTTGGAATGGTTGATGTGGTAATGGATGAAACCGCTTACGTCTAACTTGTCGTAACTATTCAGACTGAGACCTTTGCAAAATCCCCCCAAAATCCCCTAAATTCCCACCAAGACATTTAGGGGATTTCTCATGAGCACCTTCTTCCAGCAAACCGCACAAGCCATGATTGCCAATCTGCCCTTTGCCCGTAGGTATGACTTTCTGCATCGGTGCGGATATGCTGTGAGTGAGCTTAAAGTGACTTTAACCCGGCATGCATCCCAGTCGTTGCCGGTGGTGGTACAGATACCGTTTGCACCGATGTGCGGATCTGATTTTGTCAGCCGCTGATGGACCAGGTCCGGATAACGCCAGCGATACCTACATAGGCATACGGGATATTGGAATCTTGTCCGCTCAATCGGTGCTTGATTAGGCTCAACAGATGGGGAAGTGTGCCTGACCAGGTTCTCCAGTTAGTGAATTTTGCCAAGGTCTCGGGCAGAAACCACTTCATGAATATCAATTCATTGATATTTAATATTATTTCTACTTTATATTAAAAACCATGCGGCACTCAACATTAACAGAACCTAGTTCCATTACATGAATACACTTGTGGCCATCGTACCTTTTATAGGGATAACCAGCTACGCCAATCCAAAGTAACCTGTTATTCACTCAGTGAACAAAAGCTTTTCCACGTTTCAAACCGCCATATAGTTTGCCAATATTCATCTTCCTTTGAGAATGGCCTGAAAAAAATTTTAGGGCTTTTTACTGCTAAGATGGTTGGTACCGATATAGGCAATGGATGCGTACCTGACATTGTTGCTTATAGGTGTAGCTGCCTTTGTAGGTGTACTCCTGAAGCAGTCGCGTTCCGTCCCAGACGAAGTGGGTGCGTTTCGGGTCGGTACTCGTCCAGGCGAGTTTGTCTTGGCGTTCTTTGGAAAGGCGTCTGCCGAACGGGTCGTAGGCGTATTCCCAAATCTCGGTATTGCCGGCGGGCTTTTTGATTTCGGCGCGGACGAGTTGGTTTTCTAAATCGTATTGGTAATATTGGTTTTCGCCATTGGGCAACTGGCGGTAGATCAGGTTGCCCAATGCGTCGTAAGAAGAAAATGCCTTGGCAAAAATTGATGTTTCCTCTCCGCAAATCAATAGTGCGGGTATTAGCTCAACCGGACCATGGTCAATATTCCGTCTGATTGAAAAAGGAAAAATCATTCGTCAAACAGGAAATACTACCGTTGTCGAATACAACATCCAAGGCAAAAACGTTGTGCTTGAATTTACTACTTCCACAGCCTTCAACCCCTTTAATTTAAATAAATTAAGGAATTTTCAGTGCGTTTGAAGGTCGTAGTAAGGATGTAAGCAGGTCGTCTGAAATCACATAGTCGGTCTCACCAATGAAAACGGTGCGCGCTACCGCTTTGCCTACGACATCCTTGGCCGTCTGATTGCTGAAAGCGGTTTCGACCATAAGCTGACCGGCTACCGCTACAACGCCGGCAACGAACTGGTCGAGCAGCGCGAATTCGGCGACGACGCCTCCCTCACCGCCAAACTGATGGCGCAACTGGGCGGACAGCCCGTCCCTAAAAAAGACGCCGCCCCGCTTTCAGACGACCTCAACAGCCAAACCCCGCTGCGGATTACCGAGTTCAAACGCGATATATTGGGACGCTTAATCCACGCCCTCGCCCGCGACGGCGGCGACCGAGTTCAGGAAACCGCTTACCAATACGACTTGAACGGCAACCTCGTCCGCGCCGCCAACCGCCACAGCATCACCTGCTTCGACTACAACGGAAACGGCCAACTCATCGCCCAGCACCAATGGAAAGTGCCGAGCAAAGAAGAGAACGCCCGAAACGTTTTGCCGACAGCCAAAGAGGTTACGGCGCGGAAGAGATTGCCGATGTGTTGGACCAACTGGCGTTTACCTACCATTTTTACGGGCACACGGGCGAGGCATACGGGCAGAACTTGGCGGATAACGGCATCACCCGGTCGGTAAAAATTAAAGAATTGGAATTTGACGGACAGGGCAAATTGTCGGAAGGCTGTATATTGATTTTGGAAGTGGAGCAGAAAAAAGGGGACAAGCTGTTTACGCTTTCGCCCGTGCCGCTAAACGAGATCATTCATTTTATGCGGGACACTTGGCGGTATTGCTGATGCAAAAGGACGGATTGAAAACCCGTCCTTTTGTTTTGCCGACTGTTTTTCAGGCAGCCTGCACCATTCAAGGCTACCTGAAAATTCATTTCTAAAAATAAAAGCTCATTCATTCAATGCCGCCAATCTCGCCCGAATTTTTGCAGCTGCATCTTCCGTACTGTTACCAACGATAACGTTTTGCTTGTCGTCGAAATACTGCACGGCAGGGAGGTCGCGCAGGAAGCTGTCAATATCCTGTGCGGTCAGGAAACGGCCGTGCATATCCCAGCCGACATTGAGGGCGCGTCCTTTGACAGCAGCCATGCGGTCGTGCAGATGGCCGTAGAGGTGGTATAGGCCGTGGTGGATACCGTCCCATTCGTATAAGGGATAGTGGCACAAAATCGCGGTATTGCCGATTTCGGGCAGTTTGAGCCGCAGGTAATGGCTGGCGGACGAGAGCAACGGATGGCCGTCGGCTTTGCGCATGTTGAGGAAATATGCTTCGTTTTGCCGAATCAGGTAGTCGTGGTTGCCGTAGATCAAATGATGCTGCCCGTTGAGCCGTTGCAGCACGGCTTCGATGTGTGCGAGCTTTTTGGCAAAGCAGACATCGCCGAGGTTGTATACAGTGTCTTGCGGAGTAACGACGCGGTTCCAGTAGTCGATCAGGTATTCGTTCAGCTCGTCGGCGTTATCGCTTTGCAGGCGGAATTGCGGGCAGTATCGGGCGATGTTGGGATGGGAGAAGTGCCAGTCGGCGGTGAAATAGGTTTGGGGCATGGGGTACTCGATTTCTGGGGATCTGACAATGAAAAATAAGGTGCAGGCTGCTTTAGAGGCCGTCTGAAACGGGGTTGGGGCGATAAAAAGCAGCCTGCACTTTTTTGCCCATCTATCTGCCGGTCAATACCAACCGTCGGCAGAAGGCTTCCCAATCGGCAAGGTTCACGGCATGTGAGCCGTCTGCTAACGGATGTATATCGGAAACGCAGGCAGTGTGCCAATAGGCGTAAAACGGCAGTTTGGCGATGTCGGCTTCCGATACGGCAGGGGCATTGTCTTGTCCTAGTGTATGCACAATCGGCAGGCCAAAATAGCTATATTGGCCGTTTGCAGCTTGTTTACTGGTATGGCCGGTTTGGCCGCGGTGTTTACCGGTACGGACAAACAGGCGGCAGAATGCGTTCCAATCGTGCAAGAAAATGGCGGCTTGTCCGTCTATCAGGCTTTGGGCGGAACCGATGCTGCTGTCCCGCCAAAACGGGTAGAACGGTAATGCAGCGATGTGATGTTCCATGATGACCGGAAAATCTCTCTGCCCTACCGGCCGCATCACCGGAACGCCGAAACAGGCGGTTTCAGGCAAGGCATGTGCAGGCTGCATGAAGGTGTTTTGCAGGATAACGGCCGCTTCTGCAGGGTCAATACCCAAACTGTCTATGGCAGGCTGCAAGGTTGCAGGCAGGTCGCAAAAGCAGCCTGCACCTTCCAGCAGGCAGTACACCGAGTTGTGCGTATGTGCCAGCGGTGCAGCCCATAGGGTAACGGGCGAGGTGCGGATTCGGCCGCCTGCGGCAAAGCGTCCCGAACCATCTTGGGCGACTGTGCCGTACACCACGGCATACTCGGATTTGCCGGGCGTGTGGTAGCGCGTGAAGGTCCAGTCGGTGAGCATGCAGGGGGAGAGGGTGTAGTCGTGGGGATGTTCGGATGGGATGGGGTTGGCGGGGTGTTGGGCATGGTTCATTCCTTGAAGGGCGGTTTCAGGCAGCCTCAAACATAGGCCGCAGGCACGGCAACCAAATTCTCCGCCAACCAGATTTTTTGCGGGTACTGGTTGATAATCGTACCGTGGGCGATACCCAATTCGTTTGCCGGCAGCGTGTTGCGCAGCAGGTTGAAAGCGGCGGCCATTTTTTTATTGGGATTGGCGGTGGCTTTGATTTCAACGGGGTACAGCATCTGCTGGTGTTCGATCAGTAGGTCGATTTCTTTTTGATTGGTGTCGCGGTAAAAATAAATCGGCGGTTCTTGGCCTTGGTTGTGGAAGGATTTGATGATTTCACCCACCACGAAGGTTTCAAAAAACTGCCCGCTCTTGGCTCCGTTTTGAATGGTTTCCGGCGTCAGCCATTTGGTCAGGTAGGCCATCAGGCCGGTGTTCAGCATATAGACTTTCGGGGTTTTGATGGCGCGTTTAAGGTGGTTGTTGCCATAGGGTTGCAGCAGATAGACGATGCCCGATGTTTGCAGCACGGTGAGCCAACGCTTGACGGTATCCACCGATACACCGATTTCCTGAGCCACGCTGCTGTAATTCAATAATTCCCCGCTGCGGGCGGCAATAGCAATCATAAACCGTGTGAAATCGCCGCTGCTGCCGACATTGACCAGTTGGCGCACGTCGCGTTCGATATAGGTGGCGACATACGAGGCATAGTAAACCTGCCAGTCGGTTTCGGGCTGCTCGTATAAGCGCGGCATATCGCCGCGGTGGATAATCTGCCAGATATTTTCGTGTTCAGGTAGCCTGAATACGGGTTTCCGGTTGGCCAAGTAGCCTTCGTCTGGCACAAAGGCCGTCTGAAAATCATCTCCGCGCATTTCGCGCCACGACAATCCGTTTAATTTCAATACTGCAATGCGCCCGGCCAGACTTTCACTGACGTTTTGCATCAGCTCAAAAGCCTGAGAACCGGACAGCAGGTACAGGCCGTTCTGCTTGCGCCGGTCTATATCCATTTTCAGCAGGGGGAACAGCTCGGGGGCGTATTGGACTTCGTCCACAATCAGCGGCGGCGTGTGGTTCAATAAAAACAGTTGCGGCTCGTTTTTGGCTTGGTCGAGCAGCAAGGGATCGTCTAAGGTAAGGTATCCGTATTCGGGCGCAATGTGCTGAAGCAGCGTGGATTTGCCGACCTGCCGCGCACCGGTCAGCAACACGGCGGGAAATTGGGCGGACAGCTTTTGCAGAACGGGTTGCAGGTGACGTGGGTAATACATAACAAAATCCAGTTTAATTTAAGACATAATCTTAGGTCAAACTGGATTTTTGCGCAATACTTCTTGATTTTGTGTGGTAATGATGCCGTAGGTCACACCGCGAAACAGCCGCTATATACACTCCTTGTTATACTGGCGTACATAGTCCTCGGGCGTGATGCGCCGCTCATTCTGGCTGTTAGGCAGGTCATCGATAATAGAGACCGGGCTAGATAACACGGAAGATTCTCCGGCGGTACAAAAGGTGCGTGAAGAGTTAACAGCATTAAGCGATCAGCGAGCATAACAGGAAGTGGCTGCTGATGGTGGCACTTACAGGTACGCTACCCAGACTGAAAAAGAACCGCTCTTTCCAGTTAGGCAAGCTGACCGACAAAGGCACGTCCGAACCACTGCTGAAACCAGAACATGCTCTTTCGCAGCTGCAGAGCGTTTTTGACGCGGTTCAGATGGCGCTAAGGGGTGAGAGCTTATGGAGTACGGCACACAAGCCTCCCTGCTTCAAGCACACGCAACAGAACAGCAACGGATACTGCGTTCGACCCGTGTCGACATCAATGTAGTCTTGGAAACGGTACAAGGAACCCAAAATCCTTCCCATAATCTACTACACCCAGCCAGGGATATTCAGTCCCGGGCGGATTCGCATTTGAAGTGCAACTTTCCATAACAGAAAAAGGCCAGTATGCAGTAGCAACGGCCTTTCCTGCAAGAAAGATTGCCATGAGCTACACACAACTGACCTAAGACGAACCATACCATATCCAATACCTGTCCCGCTACTGCACCATCGCCGAAATCGCCAAACAGCTTAACCGCCACAAAAGCACCATCAGCCGCGAAATTAAACGGCACCGTGCCCAAGGGCAGCAATACAGCGCCGAGAAAGAACAGCGGCAAAGCCGGACTATCAAACAGCGTAAACGACAACCCTATAAGCTCGATTCGCAGCTGATTCAACACATCGACACCCTTATCCGCCGCAAACTCAGTCCCGAACAAGTATGCGCCTACCTGCGCAAACACCACGGGATCACGCTCCATCACAGCACCGTTTACCGCTACCTCCGCCAAGACAAAAGCAACGGCGGCACTTTGTGGCAACATCTCAGAATATGCAGCAAACCCTACCGCAAACGCTACGGCAGCACATGGACCAGAGGCAAAGTGCCCAACCGCGTCGCCATAGATCAGAAAAGCGCATTACTGACCTTGGTCGAACGCGCTACCCGCTACACCATCATCTGCAAATTGGATAGCCTCAAAGCCGAAGACACTGCCCGGGCAGCCGTTAGGGCATTAAAGGCACATAAAGACAGGGTGCACACCATCACCATGGATAACGGCAAAGAGTTCTACCAACACACCAAAATAGCCAAAGCATTGAAGGCGGAAAACCGCCCTATTGTAATTTATATGACATAGGTCATTTATAAATAGGTATACTATATATATATTAAATATAAAGAATACCTTTTTTTTGAAAAAAGGCAACGGGCTTTTCAAAAATAACTCGCTTTTTTGGATCATCACATATTTGCATATCAAGCATCGTTCATTTATGAAAAAATAGATGACGCGTCTGTTCTTTTTTCCAGCATAAGAAAAAAATTCTGGCAGGCAGGCAGAAATTCCTATCAAAATTCCAACAACCGCATACCAGATTCCTCAATAAAAGTGTCACGATCGTATTCCCACTATTAAAGTTGGATCAGGTGATTGATTGGCAGCCGATCGAACAGTACCTGAATCGTCAAAGAACCCGTTACCTTAGAGACCACCGCGGCCGTCCCGCCTATCCCCTGTTGTCCATGTTCAAAGCCGTCCTGCTCGGACAATGGCACAGCCTCTCCGATCCCGAACTCGAACACAGCCTCATCACCCGCATCGATTTCAACCTGTTTTGCCGCTTTGACGAGTTGAGCATCCCCGATTACAGCACCTTATGCCGCTACCGCAACTGGCTGGCGCAAGACGACACCCTGTCCGAATTGCTGGAACTGATTAACCGCCAACTGACCGAAAAAAACCTAAAAGTAGAGAAAGCATCCGCCGCCGTCATTGACGCCACCATTATTCAAACCGCCGGCAGCAAACAGCGTCAGGCCATAGAAGTTGACGAGGAAGGACAAGTCAGCGGCCAAACCACACCGAGTAAAGACAAAGATGCCCGTTGGACAAAGAAAAACGGTTTATACAGACTCGGTTACAAACAACATACCCGTACTGATGAGGAAGGCTATATCGAGAAACTGCACATTACTCCCACCCAAGAACCCCGACAACCCGTTTGAACCTTCGGGTATTCCTCGCGGCAGGCTGCTGCGGGACTATCTGAAAGGCTGGTACAAAACCAATAAGGATACTTATTGGTATGATTATCATAAAGTTAGGGATGGAGAATTGTTCTTCGGCTACTGGGCATTTGAAACCGCCATCTTTACCCTGCTGCTTCATGCAGATATGGAAGGTCAACCCTTAAAGGCAATGAGTTTTTATCCGAAGGACTATATCGAATATGCCCGCAAACACGGGTTTGCGGTATTGGACGGCATATAGGATGGCAATGGGAAAGGCCGTCTGAAAAACACTTTCAGACGGCCTTTCCACCACCAATCCCCTCCGCTTGACCACCCTCCGGCAGTGTCGTTTCTTTCGAATACGATGCCGATAATAATCTGACTGCCGTTACCGACCCCGAGGGACACCGCTGGTTGCGTCAATATGATGCCAACGGCAATATGGTTTTCGAAACAGACCCCGAAGAGAACGAAACCCGCTATCGCTACAATGATGCAGGCTTACCGATAGAAATCACCGACGCACTTGGTGGCATTAAAACCCTGACTTGGACGAAGGATGGACAAATTGCAAGTCATACCGACTGATCCGGCTATACCAGCCGCTGGCAATATGACGACAGAGGCCGTCTGCAACCGTACCGAAACCATCCGTCCCGACGGGCAGCGTATCGGTTATCTCCACTATGGCAGCGGCCACCTGCACGGTATCACCCTCAACCGTAACGAAATAGCCGCCTTCGAACGCGACAAACTACACCGCGAAACCGCAACGGCAGTACCGAATACCGCTACGACCCCTTAGGCAGGCGTACCGCCAAAATCCGCAACGGAGAAACCACCGTCTATCACTGGCAGGAAGACACCCTTGCCATCGAAAGCACAAACGGACAAAACATCCATTACCTGTTCGAACCTGGTACGTTCGAACCGTTGGCGCAATTTCAGACGGCCTCACCGATAGGCATAGAAAGGGAAGACAAACCCGCCGAACCGTATAGCTACGACCCCGAAACCGATCCGCTGCTGAAAATCCCGCCCGAAGCCCACCGCAAACATCCGCTGACGGAAGCGCAAACCAAACGTAACCGATATTTGTCGAAGACCCGTTATGTGGTCGAACAAAGCTTTGGTACGCTGCACCGTAAATTCCGCTACGCCCGGGCAGCCTATTTTGGTCTGTGTAAAGTGAGTGCGCAAAGCCATCTGAAGGCGATGTGTTTAAACCTGTTGAAAGCGGCTAACAGGCTAAATGTGCCTGTTGCCGTCTAAAAGGTGGCCCGGATGCCTTATTATGGGGCGTCCGGGGAGGATTAAGGAGGTATTTGGGTAAAATCAGGAGGTATTGGGGGAGGGAAATAGCCGAAAACCTGTGTTTGGGTTCTGGCTGTCGGGGAAAAGGAATTTTGCAAAGGTCTCATCCTGCGGGATTGGTGTGGAATTTAGGCTAATCTACGTCAGCCCCTTTATTTAAAGGCGTCATCATCATGCACGATGACCTTAGTGACATAAACCGGCTGCACCGGCGTTTCTTCATGAAAGGTAGGCGATTCTGCCTGTGGCACAGATGTTTTGGTAGTCATTGGGAAGCCGACAACGTATTGTGCGCAGAATGAGTTTCTTCGCGTTGTATATCTACTTGCGGCACCAAAGGCTCATGCTCTACCGATGAAGACTCTTGCTTACCGGTTTCAGGCTTCACTTCGGATACGGTAGTGGCTTTTACCGGCTGACTTTCCGATGGCAAAACCACAGGAGCCACAGGCTCAGATACGGACGAATGCTCCTCTACATCAACCGCTTTTGTCGAAGTTTCTTCGACTACCGGAGCTTGCGTAGTTGACGTAGTTTCTGTTGTTACCCGTGTTTCTACTGTTACAGATGCCTCCGTTTGGGCTGGTGTTTCTACGGTTTCAGAAATTTCAGTCTTGGTTGGCAGCGTTTCTACCTTTTCAAGTGGTTCAAATCGGGTTGGTGCTTCTATCGTTTCAGATGCTTCTGTTTTAGCAGACGCATCAATTTCCTTGTTTTCTACGGGTTGTTTCTCGGCTGGCGAAGTCGTTTTTGATACTACCGGAGTCTCCGATCTAGCATTTGTACGACCAGACTTCTCGGTATCCGCCTGTTTGACATCCTCCATTTTCACATTTTCTTTAACAAGGTCGTCTGAATTTAACTTGTCTTCAGACTTTTTACTGTCTTCCGATTGATTAGTCTGTATAACTTCAGGATAAGGAATCGGCTCTTCTGACTTGCCTGCCGTTTCTTCCGGTTTGTCCTGTTCTGCCTTAGTTTGTTGGGACTCCGTAGTTTTTAATTTCGAATTGTCTTGTTTAGACTCAGGCTTGCCTCCTGTCGAACCTGATTTCTGCTGAGTAAGCGGATACTCTCGAATAACGACTTCGGCAGGCGGGGTTTCGGTATGCGGCACATGGCAGCTCTCGCCCATTTTGATGAAATCAATCCCGGAAATCAAAAAATTGGTATTTTCCAGATTTCCTCTCAGCCCGACATAGATTGGTGTGTTTTCAGGCGTATTTTTTCTGACGCTAATGATTTCCGCTGCGGCTTCATAGCCGTTTCCGCTACCGGGGAGTAAAGTGTAATTATTTTTCAAATCACAACTTTTAATCCGGACATAATTGTTTTGAGTGACCAACATGCCTTCCAGCTCTTTGGCAAAGGTGGTTTGAGCGGTTGCTGAAAGCAACACGCCGCAAGTAAGGAAAATGTGTTTAACCATATTTTATTTCTTAATTTTCAAAGTAATCTATTCACACCAAAGAAAGCTCATGTCCGGCTGCGTTTAACGGAAACCGTCCCCTCAGGCATAAAATAAGTGTCTATAACTACCGCACCCGCGTTTTCTATTTCGCATTCCAGCTGATAACACAAAACCATGATATTGTCTTTGGATTCAGTGAGGTGGATATCCAAGTTCCTTAATCTTGGCTCGTATTTCAACAAGGTTTTCCTCATAAAATACCGCAAGTCATGCGCGCTGGAGGGCAGGTTTTTATAAACCATGCTGAGATCGGGAATCCCATAATCCGGCAGATGTTTCAAGGAACCGCTTCTGCTATTAAGAATGCGTTGGATATTGTCCAAAACACTGCGAACCAACTGGAAGCTGCCTGGCAGGTCATCTATCGGCAAACCGTCGGAATAAAATCCGGTCAGTTTCTCATAGAGTGCGGCATCCATTATTTGACTTTCTTGACCGTCTCTTGAAGCAGGACTTTGTTATCCACCAATTCGATAACGACCGGTTTGTTATTGGTCAGCTGCTTTTTGGTAATCAACATTTTCCAAGTCTGCTCTTCCCCTACTCTGTTGTAGAAGGCAACAACTCCGACATATTTGGTGTCTTTATTCAGGGTTTCATCAAAGCTGATGGTCTCCCCCGGTCGGATGGTATATTGCTTGTAACCTTCCACCAGATCGTTGCTTAAGATAGTTTTGTCTTGATTGAGTAAATCACGATATGAGGCAACTTCATAATTTTGCTTGTCTTTCAATTGATACACTCGGACGACTGTCGACAGCGACTGCCCGCGCTCGTTTTGATTCAAACCGTTTCGTGCAATCAGGTCAATTTTCAAAATCTTGAGTTTGGTATAAAAAACACTTTTCGTTGCTTCAACCGTTCCATCTTTCATGCCTTGCCAAATCCCGCATCCTGAAAGCATGGCGCATAAAAGGGCTAATGAGCAGACTGACGTAATTCTGGTTTTTTTATTCATGATTTTCCGTTTTCTTGAAGTTAGTTTGAGTATGTATAGTTCGCTATTTTTATTTGTTTGTCTTGGTGCATTGCACCTAAACCGGTATTAATCCCCAATATTTGTTTTTTTTCCAAACGGCTTTTGGGTATCCATTGTTTTTTAATATTTAGGTAAACACTCGAATCAAAACGACGACCTAAATAGAGTTTTAATAATTCGAGCAATTTTTGGTGCAATTGCTGCTTTGGCAACAGAAGCTGTGCGTTGTCAAATGTATCGGGCGTAATTTCAATACGCACCAAATGACTGTAATCTTTTATTCGACCGCCCAAAGATGCACTTCCCCCGTCTAACCGCAAACCGGCTTTCCCCAGCTTGCGATCCTTTTCCAAAATGACCCATTGCGGCTGAAACTCTTTTACGTTCACATCGGCAAAGGGAAGCAGATATCTGACGATGCTGACAATCCCTTCTTTGGTTCGGGTTCGCTGGTAAAAAATACTGAACAATCCCAAAATCCTGCTATCCAGCAGAGGATGCATGAATTTCCCGTTGACCATGCCTTGCCCGATTAGGTGCAGAAGTGAACGCGATAGGTCATCTTGCCCCTCCCGTTGAAACAGAAACGGATAACGGTATTTTTTCCATGCTTGGAAAAACAGGGTTGTGATTCGGTGGTTAAAGATATCTAAAAATGCCGCCAGGCTTTCACTGCCGTCTTTATGCGTCGCAATATCGTTCAGGAAGTAATCCGGCAAAACCGCATCGACACCGTATAAACCTAAAAATGTCGTCCTGACAGTCGGCAGATCGGCTTCTGCGTCATATTCAACCGATGCGATTTCCCCCGAAGGGAAAGATAAAGATTTTACCCTTCTAAATCTTACGGTTGACTCGACAGCCTTTTCTTCATTTCCTTCGGCAAGAGTTTCTAAAACCCGGCAAAATTGGAAGAAATTCATCGTTGCCGCATTGCGTACAATAAACTCCCCCAATTTCTCTTGGAAGATTTCAGACGACCCGCCTTCGCGCTGCGCTTTATTTCTAGGAATCTCCCATAAAGGAAGCGTCTGCCTGCCGTTATTTTCTTTAGCGCTTTTGTGCGCTGTTTCTAAAACCGTGTGATAGTTGTTTTGCTGTCTTTCCATGTATATGTTTTCCCGGATGGCAGAGAAACAATGCTGAACCGGGTAAACAGGTTCAAATCAGCATACATTGCAAAAAATTCGTTCAATAATTCTCCGAACAAATAAATTTCCGCCTCACCGCTAAATGCGGTTGAATCAAATGTTACGGTAATATGAATTCCGCGATGGACTGCGCCACGCTCGATTCTTTGTACTGTTTCATGTTTGACATCAACAATACCATTCAGTCTGCGCTTGTTCAGCTCGTCTTCAGTCCAGTCGTAAATGGACAATGCCCCTTTCAAACTATCGACATTCAATAGTGATAAATAGTTGGGTGACAAATGGGACAATATGCGCCATTGGAATCTATCCTCTGTCGGCGGATAGCAAGACAAAGTCGGCGTGGTAAGGTTTCTGACCATTTTGACATTTGGTTCGGCGATATCGTCGTCTTGAATCTGGGTTTCCCTCAGACTTTTACGCGGCAAAGCACCATTTGTCCCGACCACTTTCAATGAAAGCGTCTCGGTAGGCAATATGTCTTTTCTATCCCACAACAATCCGCCAAGCATAATACATGTTTCATGTCTTCCTGACACGCCTTGCTTGACTTTGATATGGAAATACCTTTCCGGCGCATCATATTTCATCAATCCGCCACGATGCTGGAATGAGGAAAAAGGAATATAGGGATAACGCCTACCTGTTTCATGATTAACCGCCTCTACCTCTTCGACGGAATAAACTTCAACAGCCATACCTTCATGTAGTAACGGCTTAACAGGGTATTCGAACGCCTTATGATCTACTCGGATAGGCTCTGCCTCCATATCAAACAGATTGATGGCAGGCACGCAGTTCAATTTCAAGCAGTCAGGAGGGAATCGAAGCTCGGAAGGGTATTGCTTGGAAAGAACCACATTAACGCTAAACTCATTAATCCGTTCCGACCATGATCCGGCATCAATGCCCACTAAATCAATAAAGAAAAACTTCTGTTTGAAACAAAAATATTCCAGCAATAGTTGGTAACCGCTAAAGCTGTTATTGACTTTCTCCCACAATCTTTCATCTTCAGCAAATCCGACTGCCTTAAACTGTATATTGTCGGCAGATGGCAATTCGGCATGATGAAGGCTGATCCGCGCTGTCTGATTCAACAAAGCATGACGCAATGCGAAGGCAATCGGTTCGTCGGCGGAAATATAAATTCTGATTTTGGAAAAATCTAAATTCTCTTTCTGTATTTGCCGGTGGATACCGAAAGTTAATTTGATGACGCTTTGACCATTCGCATCATAATCCAACAATGTATGCAATATGCTCAAAGGCTGGAGCGCAACATCAGCAGTGGTCCGATACAAGCATCTGGTCAATCTATCGTTGATATTGATAGGTTCGGACTGAACGGACAATCCTTTTTTGACGACTTGCCCTCCTTGCAACTTTTTATTATCCGGAATCAATTCCAAAACAGTCAGGGAAGGAATCATCCTCAGATAATGCGGCCACAGCATATGGACCAACCCCTCCGTCAATTCCGGAAAGTCATCATCTAATTTTTGTCTGATTCTCCCTGTCAAAAAAGCAAAGCCTTCAAACAGTCTTTCTACATAAGGATCGCGCGTACCTACCCTGTCTAAATTCAGCATTGCGGCACGATCAGGGTGGGCTTTTGAAAACTCTAATCCCGCCTCTTTGAGATACCGCATCTCTTCTTCATAATAGCGTAATGTGGGATCTGACATAATATATGCTTAATAAATTAATTCCAATGCACGGACAACATCTGCCTGCATCAACTCTGTCCGTAAAAATTCGAGCTGTCCGACTGCCTCAATATCTTTATTATCAAGGTTTTCACTTAATAGTTGATACCAAAGGGCATACACTTCAAACGTAAAATGTTTGTCCCACTCTTTAACTGTCAACACTTGCATCTGCTTCGAAGCCTGTTCCAACAGTTTCACTGCCCAGTCCGCCTTTTGAGCGCTTACAGCCAACCGAGCCATCATCACCCATTTCTTAACCTGTCCTGAGCCTGTCTGCCACTCCGGTAATGTTTCCAACCAAGCAAATGCAGCGTCTAAACCGTGTTCTTGTGTTTTCAACAGCGCCTGTTGCCAGTAACTTTCTTGGTTTTCCTCCTGAGATGACGGTTCTAACGCTGCCTTTTGAATGGCTTGGCTATTCGTCTGCTTGCGCGCGGACGACATGACCTTTTCTTCCAGCCATTTAAGCGTATCAGCCGATACGAACGGGAATCCGTTATCAAAACTCAAGCCGGTCAGGCCTTCGCATCGGGTCAAGAAGGATTTCAACTCAAATAGCGACGAATCAACTTGGGAAAGATATAAACCACCCAATGCCTGCTGACCTTGCCATGCATAATATTGCAAATCCAGCCAATAGTGATTAGCACCTTCCAAAAAAGCCGCTTCCACTTTATCGAGCAAATCGCGCCATTGCTGCTCATGAATCAAACGATTCAGATTTGCCAATAAATCTGCCCTTGGAGCCTTCAACCGCGTCTGACCGTTTTGATGCGGAGGAATGCCGTTCAATCCACCCCAACGGACGGCTCGAATCATCTTGTTTGCAGACCAATAACCATCATCCTGTTCTCTCAAGTAGGCAGCGTTAATCCTGACTTGGTCAAGCAAGGCTTTAGAAGAGTTAACCTTTGTGACAGTCAGACTTTCAGACGACCCTCGACTCTCTTGATGAATTTGCGGCGTTGCCACTTGCTCAACAGGCGCACTGGTCTCCTGATTTTGACTTGAACTTGTTGGAGAAGATGAAAAACGAACAGATGACTCTTCAAAATATTGCAACAATGGAAATAAGCTGGGGCGTACTGCCTCTTCCCATCCCTCAAAGTAATGTTGCAACAACATCAAAGCCGATAATGTCCGCTTAAGCTCCGTAGAATCAGATAATCCCACGTTCTTAAGCGTATCCAGCACCCTTTCGCCGGACAACCAATTTAATGCATTACGTTTTTGTACAGGCTTTTTCGGCCACAGCGACTGATCGAATTTTTGCAGCAACCCGCACAAAATCTCCAAGCCGTCTGAAAAACCTGCCAAGCCTCTGTCTCTCAGCGAGGCAAAAATGTAATAGGTTGCTACCCTCAGATCTTTAGATTCACGCTTCAGCAGGCGTTCTGAAGCATCCAAAATCAATCGGTAGTCCATACCCGAAAGTTTGGCCAACTCAATCTTGATGGCTTCAAAATCATCTGTATAGGCGACATCCTCGCCGCAAGGATGGTCGTCTGAAACAGGCTCCAACCATTCTTGCCAGCGATGGATATTGTTATCGGTGATGGATGTACCTTCATCACCGAGTATCGGCTTTACCCATTGGGGTAATGTCATCATTATTTAACCTCAAAAATCTTATTCGGCAGATGGATATTTTTCAGATCCAGCAGCCCCAACGGTCCTTTACCGGAATTGGTCCGCATATAGAAGCGCATCAATTTGTCTTTTTCCAGTGGGAACTCAACCAGATAGGTACTTCCATCAATCGGCGTAACCCTGGATTTTTCAAGCATACGGATGAAACCGAAACGTCCGCTGATTTCCTGAGTTTTACGCATACCTTCTGCCTCGGTTTCCCAAGAAATACGCAAACCGGCATTGCTGACATCACCCGGCCATTTGAATGGCTTCCACTCTGTCTGTTGGTTGAAATAATTCAATGATTGACCATCAACAACCAAGTCGAATTGAACAATTCCCTGAGTAGACGTCGGCTTCAGCTCAAAGCTGTAACCACCACCTTCTCCGTTGACGAAGAAATCCTCAGAAATCGCACTCAATTTATTCAGCTGTTGCAACAATCCCGGATTAACTTTCAATTCGCTTCCCGGTGCCACAATCCATTGATTGCCTTGTTTGGTCAAAACACCTGCCAATTGGGTCGTTATAAACTGATTCAATGCGCCTTTGTTGATATCCAAGTATTTTGCCAATACGGGAATCGAAACTTCGGTTTCTGATTTGGCAAACGGATACCTGCCGCCCAACTCAGACTGCATAGGATTAACAAAATTGCTTGCCCACAGATTATTGATGTCTTTTTGGGCCACGCCTGCAATCGAATCCCATACGGAATTAAATGGCAAGACAAAAACATTGCGCGCAAACGGCAGCAATCTGTCGCCCACACCAGCCTCAATCAAACGTGCATACTGCATACCTTCAAGAAATTCATTATTCCCCCCGTTTAAAACGCCTTGAATGGCCAATCTTGCCGTACCGCCGGGGTTTGATGATGATGCCATTTGAATTAAGCGTTGTTTGGCAGTTGTTATCCGTTCAAGATAGCGTTGCAGGCTCAAATCGCTCTTCGGGTTGATTTGCGCATCGATTAACTGCAACAGGGTTTCAAATTCCCCCTCCAATGGGCCTGCCAAATAATCATCGACCTTGTCTTCCAAAATATCTGTTTCTTCTGCTTGGGAATTTAATGCTACCTCCCCAACCTTGCGCGTCCGTACAGACAATTTTCTTGCAGCAGCGCGTTTCGCCGCATCGGCAACAGCTAGGTTTACATCGATTTTTTTGCTGTCCAAACGGCTGCTTTCTTTTATGGCATGGAACAACGCCACCAATGGCGAGCGTTTCGGGTCCGCATAAACATGAAGTTGGTTTACCGAGTCCAAATTGGTCGCCCTGGGCTGCCATGTAATACTGTTCATCGTATCATACCAAGCAGCGGCATATTCTTTGAAATAACGTTCTTTCAAACTGTTGATGGCCGCTTCCGTCACCGGTGCCTGATGCAGGTTTCCACCTAACACCCAGTCGTTATTCTTACTGTCTTTGGCAGCTTGATCTAAAGCGGGTTTAATGTATTTTTCCCAGCCTTCAACCGTATAAACGCGGGGCAAAGGTTTGCCGACATTCCAAATGCCTTTCAAATCCTTATTCAGCAATTCTGCCAATGTGATGGTTTTCAGTTTGGCATTGGTATCTTGTACGATGCGTTTATATAATTGTTCACTGCCTTGGTCGCGGTTAATCCATTCCACCAAGACTTGACGGCTTCCTGATACCAGTTCAGGCTGCTCCGTTTCAAGCCAATCCAAATGGGCCGCCATGCGCGGTACGAAAAATTGGGCCAAAATTTGTGCATCTTTAGTAGAAACATTCTGCGCTAACAGTATTTCCACCAATTTTTTCGTCAGGAATTCAGCATCCTTTTTGTCTTTGGTTTTCTCTACATGGGACGTCAGCATCAAATATGCTTTCAGGTCTTGATAAGAACTGTCTTGCAGTTCGAAGTCGTCCGGTATCTGTCCTTCAAGCATAGTCAAACCATCCAGCTTATTCGCAAAGAATACGGTAGCAGGACGGCTGACGACATCTTTCACCAAAATCCCGTATTTGCGATAAGCGGCAGCCAACAGCTCTTTCCTATGTTCATAGCCCAAGAACTTGGCTGTATATTGCAAGAAATCCCTGCCGGATTCCATTTCGGCAATACTTTGTTGCAGTTTGATTAAGGCTGCAACTTTTTCCGAGCGTGATTTTGCCTTCTGAACACTTTCCAAATCAGCATTCAGACGGCCTATATCTTGATAACTACTGTGCGCACCCACTGCAAACACACTACCGACCAACAAGGCTACGGCACTCATTGCCAGATAGGTTTTTTCCGTTTTGGACAAATGCAGTTTTTTACCTGAACCTAAAACAGACAGATCATTAAACGCACGGTAAATCAAATCTCCTGATTGTTCGGGATTATTGGTTTGAATAAACGAAACGCCGACAACTGTATCCAGTTTTCCCAAACTCCGTTTTTCAGCAGCAATATGATCTGCCAAAGCCTGACTTTGAGAAGGCAACGTCGCAGACAGTTTTGCAATAGGTGTTTGGCGCAAATCTTCCTCAATCAGCTGCGTACCCACTGGTGCCAACTGGTTGGCAAACTGATCCAATTCTTTCTCCAACTCCGTTGCCGACACAGTCGAACCATATTTCAAAGCATGGCTGATGGCTGATGGCATTTCATCGGTTTCATTGGTCAGATACACCTGATTAATCGGCAGCTTCCATCCGAGCTTCTTCATTAACTCGGTCAATTGCGCAGCATTTTCGTGAATTGAGGATTTTGCTTGAAGAGAGACAATGCCTTCAGCTGGACGTTTACCCACACCCCTCAGATATTGCCAGCCGCCTGCAGGCTCCATAGCCTGTGCATCAATCCAAATAGCCGATGCGGTTTCCACCCACAACTGACGGCGGATGTCCGGCAAAGAGGCTTCCAACAAGGCAGTATCTTGAGTGACCACAAAAATCCAAGGCTTACGGTGTTTTTTATATTGCTTGGTCAGCAAGTGGATATGTCTCAACTGCTCCCAGCGTTCTGACACGCCGATTAAATGGGTAGATTCCGCACTGTCACCGCTTAAATCTTCAGGATTCAGATGTTTTATATTAGAAAATCTATCGTGCTCTTTAAGCCAAAAGAATCTTATTATTAACGGAATAAAAAATATTAACGAACATACCACTGTTATACATAGCCAAATTATTGCCTTATCAATAATTGTTTCAGCACCTAACCTCCCTCCCCAAAAATATAAAGAAAAAGCACTCACAACACTTACAATTAAAATCACTATTCCTGTCACAATAGGCTTCATAGCGACCTTCCAAAAATTGAAAAAAACAATATTATACTGTTAGACACGCCTAATAAAAATACCGTATGTAGAAACCAGTAGCGTTGTTTACAGTATTTCAGGAGAATACTGACATGAACATGCACAAAAACACCCGCCTCACCCCGCACCACCGCCAAGCCATTTGGCTGGCCTACACGCAGGGAAAAGAAAGCGTAAGCTCATTGGCACGGCGTTACCAAGTCAGCCGCGTCACCATCTATCGCGCACTTAAGGCCGCAAGGGC
>NZ_JBQCVA010000040.1:18374-20840 GCF_051962715.1 Neisseria sp. P0008.S010 | reverse complement strand
ATTGGGGGAGGCGAAAACAGCCGAAAACCTGTGTTTGGGTTTCGGCTGTCGGGGGAAGGGCTTTTTGCAAAGGTCTCAATCTATTAAAGTTACGTCTACAATTGTCGAATATACTGGATATCAATGAATCTAGTCACTTGTGCATTAATTACAACATACTCTTTATAGGAAAACAAAATCACATCAATAGAATAGAGAACTTTTGGAACCGGGTAAAACGTCATTTATGCAAGTTTAACGGCCTTTCCAAAGAGCAGTTGGAATTATCTCTGAAGGAGTGCAAATAGCGTTTAAAAAATAGTGAAATAAAAGTTCAAATCTCTATTTTCAAACAATTGATAAAACACAATTTATCCTAATTATCTAAGACAGTTCCATTATTATTTAGTATGGTATCATTATTATGGCCCTCCTTATTCTCCATATGGGTAAATGGTTAGGATACTTAATCAGAAATAAGTCAATTTATTGTAATCACTGAATATAGAAAAATCCCGCTTATTGAAAACGGGATTTCCTAGATAACAAACAATATCTGCTTAGCCTTTTTTACCGGTTACTGTAGCAACAGCTAAGTTTGAATTACGCTTCAATGCTACACTACTCACACCTTCAGGATACTGAATATCAGACAAATGCAGAATATCACCTGCTACGACTTCGGCACAATCCAATTCTAGAGCAGTAGGGATATTTTTAGGATCAACAATTACTTCCACACCTGTAGTTAGCAGAGACACTCGGCCACTTTGCAACTTCACTGCTTTAGATTGTTCTGCATTAACCACATGAATAGGCAAACGAATTTTTAAAGGTTTATTTAAATCAACCACCTGAAGATCAAGGTGTTGAATTTGCTGGCGAAATGGATGAACTTGAAAATCACGCAAAATCACATCATGAGTTTTGCCGTTCAATACCAATTTAATCAAACTCGTATGGAAAGATTCTTTTTCCAAAGCATAAAACACGGTTTTATGATCCAAAGCAATCGCAACTGCTTCCTGATTCTCCCCGTATAATACAGCAGGAACTTGACCTTCGCGACGCAGGCGGCGGCTCGCACCAGTGCCTTGGGCTTCACGAACAGTAGCTTGTAATTCATAAGACATAATTAAATCCTTTTAGGTAAAAAGTTAAACCGCCTTATACCGCGACCAGTTTCAGACGGCGTTGATTCAGGCCTGATATTCTAACAGGCCTACGGCAGTAACATACCACCATTTGTCAACACATCTTCATTAAAAAGATATGAGACAGATTCTTCATTACTAATACGACGCACTGTTTCTGCTAACAGACCTGCAATAGATACTTGGCGGATACGAATGCAATTCTGTGCAGCCTCTGATAAAGGAATTGTATCAGTAACAACAATTTGATCAATATCAGATGAAGCTATACGGGAAACTGCCTCTCCAGAAAAAACCGGATGGGTTGCATATGCCAAGACACGGGAAGCTCCACGTTCTTTTAAAGCAGAGGCCGCCTTACACAGAGTATTGGCCGTATCAATCATGTCGTCTACAATCAGGCAGGTTCTATCCTGGATTTCACCAATTACATTCATCACTTCCGCTACATTGGCTTTAGGGCGGCGTTTATCAATAATGGCTAAATCGGCATTCAGGGCTTTTGCCATTGCTCGGGCGCGCACGACACCGCCAATATCCGGGCTGACTACCGTTAAATTTTCTATTTGCTGACGCTGCACATCGTTCAGCAAAATCGGCGTTGCATAAATGTTATCTACAGGGATATCAAAGAAGCCTTGAATCTGATCCGCATGCAAATCAACAGTTAAAACCCTGTCAATTCCTGCGGAATACAACATATTGGCTACTAATTTTGCAGAAATCGGTACGCGAGCCGAACGCGGCCGACGATCCTGACGCGCATAACCGAAGTAAGGAATAGCGGCTGTAATACGCCCTGCCGAAGCACGCTTCAAGGCATCGGCCATTGCCAAAATTTCCATTAAATTATCATTGGTTGGCGCACAAGTAGGCTGCAGAATAAAAACATCGCGGCCCCGCACATTCTCCAACAGCTCAATGGCAACCTCGCCGTCTGAAAATTTAGTGACTGATGCATTACCGATTGAAATATCGAGATGTTTTACCACATTGGCCGCCAACTTTGGGTTGGCATTACCGGTAAAAACCATCAAACTGTCGTATGCTGCCATATCTTCCTCACTTGGAATGGGTTTATTTGCGTCATATTTAGGAAACATCGCGGGGGCTTCCTTGGTTGCTTGGCGTTCTCAGGCGGCATTATACGCATGTGGCGAAATCCAGCCAAACAAAAAATAACACAAGTATTCTGCAGACGGATAAATAAAAGCGTGCGATAAAATCACACGCTTTTATTTGGCTGGGGATGTAGGACTCGAACCTACGCATGCCGGATTCAGAATCCGGTGCCTTAACCAACTTGGCGAATCCCCAAATCTTAGTTGTGTTT
>NZ_JBQCVA010000040.1:0-18274 GCF_051962715.1 Neisseria sp. P0008.S010 | reverse complement strand
GGCTGGGGATGTAGGATTCGAACCTACGAATGCCGGAATCAAAATCCGGTGCCTTAACCAACTTGGCGAATCCCCAAATCTTAGTTGTGTTTGGCTGGGGATGTAGGATTCGAACCTACGAATGCCGGAATCAAAATCCGGTGCCTTAACCAACTTGGCGAATCCCCAACTATCCACGCTTTATATCAAACCATACAAAGGATGCTGCTGCAACCCTTGAACCAAACGGCTTTGATATTTGCTTGAAACCTTACTGTATACAATCTGAGCATCTTTATAGTTATGGAAAGTTAAAAATAGACAAGCTCCGGAGCCTGTCATCATTACCTGACCAAACTGCTGCAAATCTTTATAAATTTGCATTATCTCAGGGTATACCTGCAAAACCACAGCCTGCATATCATTTCTGAACGGCTGCAAATTTGCGAAAGTCGGCATTATGCAGGCCACCGAATTCCTTGTCAAGTCTTTGTGCGAAAAAATTGCGGCAGTAGAAACATGCACAGGCGGTTTAACCACAATATACCATTGCTGCTGCACGTTTATTTCCGTCAATTTCTCTCCTATCCCTTTGGCAAAAGCGTTTTTGCCAAACAGGAAAAAAGGAACATCGGCACCTAATCCGACTCCGATATTGATCAACTGTTGCCGGGTCAGGCCGCATTCCCACCAACGGTTGAGGACCAATAATACCGTAGCCGCATCGGAACTGCCGCCACCCAACCCGCCGCCGCTGGGAATCTGCTTGTCCAAACGTATATCCACACCCTGTCCCGTTTTCCTATACGGCAGCAAGGCTTCGGCGGCACGGTAGGCAAGGTCTTTCTCCTGCGGCAGACCATCTGTGGGGTTTTGCAACACAATCAGGCCGTCCGAACGCGGGGTAAGGTAAACGGTGTCTTGCCAGTCAATCAGGCAGAATATGCTTTCCAAATTATGGTAACTGTCAGCGCGGCGGCCGGTAATGCGTAAATCAAGATTCAGCTTGGCGGGGGCAGGAAATGCTTGTGTGTATTCCAAAATCGGCATGATTATCCTCTGGCGGCGCATTGTGCAGGTGCATCCGCACCGTTTTCAGACGGCATCACGCTGTCAAACACCAATCTCAACGACAATTGTTCATTGCGCAAAGCCAACACTCTGACGCTGCCGTCTTCCTGTGTTTGGCGGCTGATATTCCATCCGGCCTGCTGCAAATCGCCTTCCGCCGTCAAGCTGTGCGGCAAGTCCGCCGCCCACTGCCCCCGCATCCATACGTCGAGGTATTCCAGTGGCAGTGCGAAGCCGAGCAACTTCTGACTCAGCTGGCGAACGTCCGGCGCGGTAAACCGTTCTCCTTTGGCATTGACGGCCAACACGCCCTGCGAATCGCGGCAAATCTGCCCCAAAGTATTGCCCAACGGGGTATTGACATTGATGGTCTGCACACCGTTCTGCCTGTTCCAATCGAAATTGGCATATGAACCTTTGCCCTCGTGCTGTACGGCCAAGCGTCCGTCGGCGGAAAAATCGGCACCTTCATCTTGCGGCCGCCAGTTCGTCTGCCTGACCGGCGTACTGAGGCAGCCCGCCAGCAGCAATGCGGCGGCGCAAGGAAAAAGTAATTTCGTCTTCATTAACTTACTCCTACAAAAAGGCCGTCTGAAAAACCGTCCTTCTAACAGTCCGGCTTTCTATTTTCAGACGGCCTGAACGGACGGCTTATACGCCTTCCGGTTCGGCTGAATACAGCGTGGAATCAAAATGTTTCCGCCGGTATTCGTTTACAGCTTTTTTCTCCTGGTCGTAATTCAATGTTTCCGTCAAAACAACTAATTTGGCAGTATCGCCGTCAGGCCTCTGCTTGACAATCTTTTGTCTGGCGGCCTGATAATCGCGGCCATACGTCCCATTTTCACCATTTGCCCCGTCATCGGCGGCGGACAAGAGGCGCGTACCGTCATCACCGTAATAAGTCGGCGTATTATCTAATCCAAACAACAATATATTCTGATAAAACAGATACTCGTCAAAAGCCTTGCGGTTCAACCTGCTGCTCGGATGGCGTTGTAGGAAATCCTCCCATTCCATCACGCGCTCGGCCAATTCCTGCCATGAAATAGAAAGGGCGGCATCGTTCGTGGCCAGCTCCTTATCCTGCCGCGCCTCGATTTCAAGAAAGCGGCGGGTATCCGGACTGACAGCGGTTCCGAACAATTTCAGATAATAATCCGCCTTCGGCCGCACGATTGCCGTACATTCGCCGACATCCCAATATTCCAGCCCGACGGCAGACATCTTCCGTTGCAATGCCTTGAGTGCTTCCGTTTCCTCCAATTTGCCCGCCTTTTCGACCCAATATTGTTCGCTGCAGAAGTTGTCTAAAACCGTGGTTTCCTGATCATTGATTTTAACCAGCAGACCGCTTTCAGACGGCCTGTTTTCATTGTAGGCAGTCAGTAGCGCAACATATTCGTCGTACAAGTTATCTGCCTGCTTCGGCGAGGCGGAGGCCAATTCGCGTTTGATGCGCTCCGTATGCCATTCAAACTGTTTCAACAAATCTGCAGGCATCGGATCTTCTTCGGCCTGTATGGTCTCGGCTGATGCCGCTGAGGCCATGGACGCGGCGGCAGGCGCGGGCTCGGAAACGGCAGAGGCGGCAACGGATGCGGCCGGCGGCGGGGTATCGTCCTGCCTGCCGCAGGCGGCAAATAGTAAAGGCAGGCATATCAATAATAGTCTTTGCATGGCGTCTATCGGTTTTGAGGAAATATAGGGAAACGCGATAAGGCCGTCTGAAAACGGCAGACGCTTTCAGACGGCCTGTCCGTATCAGCGGCTGTGCAGGCCGATGCGGTTGCCTTCGCTGTCTTCAACAAAGGCGGCATAGCCGTTGGCAATCGGGAATTTGTCCTGCAACAGGCGGCCGCCGGCCGCCACGGCAGCGCGGGCAGTTTCCGCACAATCGGTACAATTGAAAAATACGGTGGTGCCGCCATAACCCGGCACGGCACCACCGTCGCTCCACAGCATGCCGCTAACTCCATATTTCGCCCAGTCGGCACTGAAAATCATAAAGCGCATCCCGCCTCCGCCTACTTCCTGAAGCGTTTCGCCGAACACGGTTTCATAGAATTTTTTCGCGCGGTCCAAATCGGCGGCGTGAATGCCGAACCAGCTTACCGGATTGCCTGTCATATCGTACTCCTTTGCAAGTTGTGAAAAGGCCGTCTGAAAATACGGCGTGCGGTACAACGGTATTTTCAGACGGCCTCAAAGTTTATTTGTTCAGTTTTTTAGTGGCGGCACTGTCCACTTTGCAATCTTTGAACAGGATGGTTTGGTCGCCTTTTGGCAATCCGCCGTCCAATTTGCTGGCCTGCATCAGGATTTTACCGTTGGCTTTGGTCAATGTGTCGGGCGAGGCTTTGTCGGTAATCCAAGTCAGGCCCTCGCCGTAATAGCTGTTCTGCTTTTTGCCGTTGGTGTCGTTCATCACGCGCCACAAACCGGGGGTAACCTGATC
This sequence comes from Neisseria sp. P0008.S010, assembly GCF_051962715.1. NCBI lineage: Bacteria > Pseudomonadati > Pseudomonadota > Betaproteobacteria > Neisseriales > Neisseriaceae > Neisseria > Neisseria sp. P0008.S010. The sequence goes on along the minus strand of NZ_JBQCVA010000040.1, from coordinate 14,766 downwards.
GCCGACTTTAATCTGCACGACGGCGGTTTCGCCATCTTTGATGCCGTACATGGCGTTCACGTTGCGTTTACCCTGTTGGCTGTCGCATACATAAGCCACTTCTACCCTTTTATCTAAACTGCCGACTTCGGCCTGCATCAGAATCGGGGTATTGTCGGGTATTGAGGCGGCGGCTTTTTTACCGTCGGCGGCATGGGAGAGGGTGGCGGCCAGCAGCAAGGCTGCGGCGGAAATCAATTTGGTTTGCATAACATATCTCCTGTTGGTGGATTGTTGATGGATGACAAACGAAGCGCGTATTGTAAAGTATGTTGTGTCAGTAAAATACCGTTTTGTGTAAAGACGGGTGTATTTTCAGACGGCCTTTTGCCATTTGAACGGCAAACCGCCGTTTGTCAGCGTTTGACGAATACCAAATCCCATACGCCGTGCCCCAGGCGTTTGCCGCGCACTTCGAATTTGGTTTCGGGGCGGTAAGCGGGCGTGGGGGCGTAGTTTTCGGCGGTATTTTGTAATTCTTCGGGGAAACCGTTTAAGACTTCGAGCATCTGCATCGCGTATTCTTCCCAGTCGGTCGCCAAATGGATGTAGCCGCCGCTTTTGAGTTTGGGCAGCAGTTTGGCCACGAAGGGGGCTTGTATCAGGCGGCGTTTGTTGTGGCGTTTTTTGTGCCAAGGGTCGGGGAAGAAGATGTGTATGCCGTCCAGACTGCCGTCCGCCAGCATGTTTTCAACAACTTCCACCGCGTCGTGGCGCATCACGCGTATGTTGGCGATGTGTTGTTCGTCTATCAGTTTGAGCAGGTTGCCGACGCCCGGCCCGTGTACGTCGATGGCGAGAAAGTCGTCATCAGGCAGGCGGCAGGCGATTTCGGCGGTGGCCGTCCCCATGCCGAAGCCGATTTCGAGTATTTTCCGGTTGCTGCGGCCGAAGGCTTGGTTCAGGTCGGCAGGCGTTTCCTGATAATCCAGGCCGAATTGCGGCCACAGGGTGTCGATGGCGCGCTGCTGGGCGGCGGTCATGTGGCTTTGGCGCAGGACGTAGCTGCGGATGCTGCGGTGGTGCTGCGTGTCTTGGTTTGCTTCGGGGATTTGGTCGGTCATGGTCGGCTTCCGTTGCAAGGCCGTCTGAAAGGATGCTTTCGGTTTTCAGACGGCCTGCGTCGTTTGGTTTAAAGGACGGTATGCGGCGGTTCGTAATGGATGATGTCGCGGATTTTGTTGTGCTCGTCCACCAGTACGACTTTGGGTTGGTGGGCGGCGATTTCGGGTTCGGACAGCATGACGTAGGACATGATGATGACGATGTCGCCCTTCTGCACCAGCCGTGCCGCCGCGCCGTTCAGGCAAACAGTGCCGCTGCCGCGTTCGCCGGCGATGGTATAGGTTTCCAGCCGCGCGCCGTTGTTGTTGTTTACGATGGCGACTTTTTCATTGACGCAGATGCCTGCGGCATCCATCAGGTCGGGGTCTATGGTGATGCTGCCGACGTAGTTCAGGTCGGCTTCGGTTACGGTGGCGCGGTGGATTTTGCCGCCGAGCAGGGTTCGGAACATGTGTTTTCCTTTGATGTTGCGAGTCATGTTTTCAGACGGCCTTTTAGGGAAAGGAGGCCGTCTGAAAAGGCAAAAGGCAGGCATTTTCGATGAAATGTTTCGGCCAAGTCAAATTTTACGGCCGGATATTCCGTGCCGGCTGCCAATCCGACAACAGCTTTCCCGCCCGTTTCAAACGTTGCCCGTATCGCTCCGCCATACAGGATTCGTACACATTCCTTCTGCAATCTTTGCCTTCGGCATGCGGCGACGCACAGACGGCACGGCAAAACGGACGGATTGGATATTCATCGTCAGGCTCCCAATTGCGCCTCCATCCAGCGCAAATAGGCGCGCAAACCGCGCTGTATCGGCTGCATGACGATTTGCGGGCAGTCGTAACCGTTGTGGGCCAGAATGATTTTCTCCACCGCCGAATAATGGCGGCGCGCGCTTTTGATGACGATGCGGACTTCCGCGCTGCGGCAGAGTTCGCCCTGCCAGACATATTCGCTGACGATGTTTTCGTATTGCACGTAGGCGGCCAGTTTGCGCTCCAACAGGGCGCGGCCTATCCGTTCGGCTTCTTCACGGCCTGCGGCAGTTGTGATGATGACGACGGGTTTGAATGCGGGCATTTTCAGACGGCCTCTTATTTGAAATTCAACACCGGCCAGCCCTTTTCCAAGGCTTCGCGCAGCAGTTCGGCATCAGGATTGACCGCCACCGGCTCGTCCACCGCGCGCAAAAGCGGCAAATCGTTTTTCGAATCGCTGTAAAAATACACCTTGCCGTAGTCGCCCAAATCCTTGCCGCGTGCGGCCAGCCATTGGTGCAGGCGTGTGATTTTTCCTTCCTTCAGGCTGGGGATGCCGGTGTAATTGCCGGTGTAGTTGCCGTCTACGTCCGTTTCGAGCTGGGTGCCAATAACATTATCGATGCCAAAAATCTTGCAGATGGGCGTGATGATGAACTCATTGGTGGATGAAATAACCAGCAGCTCATCCCCCGCCGCGCGGTGGCCTTCCACCAGCGTCCTGGCCATATCCGAGATATGCGGCGCGATAAATTCGGCGGTAAACTCGCGGTGCATTCTGTCCAACTCATCGCGGCTGAAACGCGCCAACGGCGCGAGGTGGAATTTCAAAAAGGCATCGATGTCCAAACAGCCGGCCTGATAGTCGCGGTAGAACTTCTCATTCTGCCGTTCCGTCTCTTCGGCATCGACCAAACCCTTCTTAATCAAATATTGCGGCCAGGCATGGTCGGAATCCGTGTTAATCAGCGTATTGTCCAAATCGAAAACGGCTAAATTGGTCATGGTGTGTCCTGTTGTTTCAAAAGCTGGCGCAAAAGCGGCAGGGTGATGCGGCGGCGGGTGGTGGCGGCATAATGGCAGAGGGTGTCGAGCATCTGCACCAGGCTGTCCATATCCCGCCGCCAATACGTCAGCAGGTAACGGAAAATTTCCGGCTCCAAAGCCAACTGGCGCGCACCGGCCATGCCGACAAGCGCGTCTATCTTTTCTTCGTCGCTCAAAGGTTTGATGTCGTATACCAGACAATAACCCATGCGGGTGCGCAAATCTTCGCGCACGGTGAGCTGTTGCGGCGGCACGTCGGCGGAAAGCAGCAGCCTGCCCCGCGCGCCGTTGCGGAAACGGTTGAAGATTTCAAACAGCAACGCCTGCTCGTCGGCCTGGAGCCTGTCCGCACCGTCGACCGCCAGATATTCGGCGGACAAGGCGGTTTCGTCCAGCGGCGCGGTTTCGGCATCGATATAAACGGCATGATGCCCCTGCTCCCGCGCCTGCGCCACCCATGCCTTGAGCAGGTGGCTTTTGCCCGACCCGCGCTGCCCCCAAACATAGACAAACTGATCCTGCGCCTGTTGCAGCACATAAATCAGTTCGCGGTTGGCGGTGCCGAGGAATTTGTCGAAGCCCGGATAATCGCTGCGTGCGAAGTCAAAAATCAGTTGGTTCACGGCATTTTGCTGCCCGAAGGGAAAACGGTGCGATTGTATCGGTTTTCAGCCTGCGGGCAAACCGTGCCGCCGTTGCCGCTGAGGCAAACCGCCTGTTTTCAGACGGCCTGTCATTTCCGCCGCCGCTCAGTTACAATCCGCGCTCTTTTGGCCGCACTCAAGGAAAACACACCGTGCTTCAAACCGTTATCGACTTCATCCTCCACATCGACCGCCATCTGGCCGAATTGTCCCTGCAATACGGCGTGTGGATTTACGTCATCCTGTTTCTGATTGTATTCTGCGAAACCGGCCTGGTGGTTACGCCCTTCCTGCCGGGCGATTCGCTGCTCTTTGCCGCCGGCGGCATTGCGGCCGTGGGCGGCATGAACATTCATTTGATGGCCGCGCTGCTGATTGCGGCGGCCGTCCTCGGCGACGCGGCCAATTTCACCATAGGGAAATACTTCGGCGCGCGGCTGTTTTCCAATCCCGATTCGAAAATCTTCCGCCAAAGCCATTTGGCCAAAACCCATGCCTTCTACGAAAAATACGGCGGCAAAACCATCATCATCGCCCGCTTCGTGCCCGTCGTCCGCACCTTCGCGCCGTTTGTCGCCGGCATGGCCGACATGCACTACGGCCGCTTTATCCGCTACAACATCATCGGTGCGGTGGCCTGGGTCGTCCTCTTCGCCTATGCGGGCTATTTCTTCGCCAACACCAAAATCATCAAAGAAAACCTCAGCCTCGTGCTGGCGGCGATTATCGTATTGTCCGTCCTGCCCGCCGTGGTCGAAATCGTCCGTGCGAAACGGGCGGCCAAAAAACAAAACGGCTGATGCCTTTCAGACGGCCTTTCCGTTTACGGCGGACAGATACGGCAAAGAGGCCGTCTGAAAACTTTGTCCCAAAGAGGGAAACGGTTTTTCAGACGGCCTCTTCTTCCTTGACAGGCGGGCTACGGCATCACAATGCGGCGTCGAAGCCGCCGTCTTCCACCACCTCAATCAGCGCGGCCGCACCCGTTTTGGCGGGGTCGAACTCAATCAGCGCGCTTTTTCCTTCCAGGCTGACTTCGGCCTTCGCCACGCCTTCCACACCTTCCAAAATGCGGGTAACGCTTTTGACGCAGCCGCCGCAAGTCATGCCCTCGATATTGAGCGTAAGGGTTTCCATAAAATTTCCTTTTCCAACAAAAAATACGGTTATTGAAACACGCACCGTCCTACGGATACGCGCCGAACCGGGCTTCAAACGGGCGGCTTTATCATCATGGGAACAAACCGCTACACGGAGCAAGGCAGGCCACCACTATAGCCCTTTATCGGCAATGACGGTCAAGACGATTGAAACAGGCCGTCTGAAAACAGGTGTCGGCGCAACCGGGCAAACAGGAAAAATCCGCCAGACAAACCAAATCGGACAAACCAGTTCCCCGACCCGCAGCCTAAACATCACGCACATCGGCCAACGGTTTGCTGCCGAAGTCTTCCGCCTCGATCATGGCGGCAATTTTGGCGGCGGTATCGGCGGCGGATTGCAGCTTCGCACCGTCTTTCAGCGCGCGGAAACGCGGCTGCAACGGAAAGTCCCGACAGTCGGCGTTGCGGATTTCCCTCTGCATTTCGGTATCGACCACGCCCGGGGCGATGCAAGCAATCGAAAAGGCCGGATGCCCTTCCGCCGCCGCACACAAGGCATGGCGGTCCAACGCCGCCTTGCCCGCACCGTACACGCTCCAACCGGCATACTCCCTGCGTCCGGCACCGCTGCCGATATGGACGATTTTCAAATGCACGCCGTCCGGCCGCGCCGACAACAGATAATCCGACAACAGCAGCGGCGCGGTAACGTTCAGCGCGACGGCACGGACGATTTCAGACGGCCCCTGCCGTCCGAGCAGCACATTGGGCGCGGTCGTCCCCGCATTGTTGATCAGCAGCAATTCATCCGCATCGCGGATAAAGTCCGCCAAGAGGCCGTCTGAAAGCTTTTGCGCCAGCAAACCGGCATCGGACAAATCCAATTCGGCCTGAAACAGATTTTCAGACGGCCTCAAATCCGCCCTGCCCCGTGCCAAACCGAACACAGCCCAACCGGCGCGCAAATAATGTTCCGCCAACGCATAACCCAAACCGCGGCTGTGCCCGCTGATAACGGCCTTACGCATAAACCGCCTCCCAAATTACGATACAATGCACGCCATTTTACGCGCAAACGGAAAACCGATTTATGAAAAAACACATTTTGCTCGGCATCAGCGGCGGCATCGCGGCCTACAAATCCTGCGAACTGGTGCGCCTGCTGAAAAAGCAGGGGCACGAAGTCAGCGTGGCCATGAGCCGTGCGGCGGCGGAATTCGTCACCCCGCTGACCTTTCAGGCACTCAGCGGCCGCCCCGTTTTGAGCGAAACCCATCAGGCCGGGGACAGCAACGGCATGGCGCACATCAACCTTACCCGCGAGGCCGACGTTTTCCTGATTGCGCCCGCCTCGGCCAACACGCTGGCGAAAATCGCCAACGGCATCGCCGACAACCTCTTGACCAACCTCGCCGCCGCACGCAAATGCCCGTTGGCCGTCGCACCCGCCATGAATGTCGAAATGTGGCGCAATCCCGCCAACCAACGCAACATCGCACAACTGCTTGCAGACGGCATCACCGTCTTCCCGCCCGCAGACGGCGAGCAGGCCTGCGGCGAAACGGGTACCGGCCGGATGCCCGAAGCGGCGGAACTGGCCGACCTGCTGCCCGATTTGTGGACGGAAAAAAGCCTGTCCGGCAAACGCGTGTTGATTACACTGGGTGCGACCTTCGAAGCCATCGACCCCGTGCGCGGCATCACCAACCTGTCCAGCGGGCAGATGGGTGCGGCTTTGGCGCGCGCCTGCCGCGCGGCCGGGGCGGACGTGTCGCTGGTTTGCGGACAGGTGCAAACCGCCCTGCCCGCCGGCATGGGCGAAACCGTCCGCGTTTTGGGTGCGGAGGAAATGTACGGCGCGGTCATGCGGCGCGTGCGGGATTGCGACGTATTCATCTCGGTTGCCGCCGTCGCCGACTACAAAGTATCGAACGCCTCCGGGCAAAAATTGAAAAAAGACGGCAGCGGCCGTCCGCCCGTCATCGAACTGGCGGAAAACCCTGACATCCTCGCATCCGTGGCCGCCCTGCCGGATGCGCCGTTCTGCGTCGGCTTTGCCGCCGAAAGCGAACGGGTGTTGGAATACGCCCGCGCCAAACGCATCAGGAAAAATATTCCGCTGATTGCCGCCAACGACGTTTCGGTCGCCATGGGCAAAGCGTCGAACCAAATCACCCTTATCGACGACGCGGGCGAAACCGCCCTGCCCCTCTGCGGCAAAGACGAAACCGCCGCCGCCATCGTCCGCCGCATTGCCGAACTGCTGCCCGCCCGCTGATGCGGTGCCGTTTATCCCGCGTCATCCGCAAAAAGGCCGTCTGAAACATATCTTTCAGACGGCCTCGATATTGTATGCCCCGTTGTTGGCTATTGAATCAGCAGGGCGGATTCCGGGATTGACTTACCCTCCGGGGCAAGCCGCACGCCGCTGCCCCGGCTGCCCTTCACGCTGACCACCACGCCGTCGGGCAGGCTCTCATGAATCACCAATTCGGCATCGCCGTATGAGCTGTAACTCACATTATCGCAATCACCTTTGCACAGCGAAAGCGGCCAGCGCAGGTAATGGGGTTTGCCTGACTGAACGGCCATGTTTTCGCCGCCCTGCAGGTTGAAGTAGTCGAAATCCGGCTTGCGGGTGCGGAAAGCCCATTCGACTTTTTTTTCTCTGGCCAAGCCGTCTTCTTTGCTGATTGCGGCATAACGGAATACGGCGCGGTATTCGGTGTCGTAGGCCAGCGGGTCGAGCGGGAAGAGCGCGAACTGGTAGGGGGTAAACAGTTTGTTGGGATCGGTTTCGGCATCCAAAATCCGCGTGTTGCCGACTTTTTCCTTTCCTTTGAATAATTCGAACGACAGCATTTCGATTTCGTCCCCCCCTTCTTCATTAAAGGCGATGCTGACCGGGTTGCCGCTGAATTTGCGGTCGGGCAGCGGATTGGGGGTTTCGTTGGCAAACATCGTAGCCACCCGTTTCCCCACCGGGTAGGCAACGTAGTCGGGAGCGGCAATGTCTACTTCATCGGCATAGATAATGCCGCCGTTCTGACAGGCGGAAGAATAAAACGAGCGGTATTCCTCGGCATCCTCCTCCGAATGCTTCGTCTGGCCGCACCGTTTGTTGGCGCGGCTGTTGCCTTGATTAACCACGAAGGCGTGGTTGCCGTTTCTGACGGTGTAGCCGATGCCCGCCTCGTCGCTGTTGGCATCCAATAGGGAGAAACGGTGGTAGATGGCCGTCATCAGGCCGTCGAGATGGAGATGCTGTTGCAAGGTCTTGCCGACAGGTTCGCTGTTGGAAACGGTGCTGACGTTTTCCTGTGCGCCCAAATACTGATAGCCCGTTTTTTTCACGCGGTCGCCCAGTTCTTTGCCGCTGAAAAAACGGCTTTCCGGATGGTTTTCGTCGTGCATGTCTTCGGGAAAATCGGTCAGATAGTCTGCATGGGCGGCGGCGGAACGGGTCAGTTCGGGCGAACGGGCAAACGCGCCCAATCCGGCCTCGCCGCGCAAATGATTGAGATAGGCCAGCGCATCCATCCCGCCGGTTTCGCCGCCGGTTTGCCCCGTTTTCGGATAAATCAGGTTTTCAGGCGGCCTGGGGCGCACCATGAAGCCGAACAGCAGCAGCAGGGTTACCAACAATCCGACCCACACCAATAAAGGGCGAAGCCAGCCTTTACCCCCTTCCGTGCCGCCCGGCGGGGCGGAATGACGATTATGGTTCATGGTTTATTCTAAAAGGTAAAGGCCGACCGCCAAGGTGGTAACGGTCAGTAAAAACAGCAGGATAACGGAAATAATAAATCGTTTCATCGGATTCGCCCCATACGGCGGGTTTCAGACGGCCTGTCTGCGCAGAAGGAAGCGGCGGCCGACCCGCGAATTTTGCAGGAAGGTCGCCGCCGACACGGCACGGCCGTGCTTATTCGTCGGCAAACATGTTTTTAAACCACAGCTTGATGCTGTCCCACAGGCGGCCGAAAAAGCCCGCCTCGTCCACGGCCGTCAGCGCGACGACTTTGCGTTCGGCCAGCACTTGGCCGTTGTAGGTGATTTTCAGTTTGCCCAGCACCTGGCCTTTTTCAATCGGTGCCAAAACGGGCTGCACGGTTTCCAAAACCGGTTTGACTTTGTTGCCCTCGCCGTGCGGGATGGTGAGGTAGACGGGTTCCAAGAAACCTATGTTTACGTTGTCTTCCTGTCCTTTGTACACTTTTACCGACGAAACCGGGATATTGGCATCGTATGCCTTGGGTGTATCGAAGGCCTGCAAAGCCCAATTCAGCAGTTTGCTGCTCTCGCTCGCTCGCGCCTCAATGCTTTCCGTTCCCACCACCACGGAAACCACGCGGCGGCCGTTACGCTTGCTCGAAGCAATCAGGTTGTAGCCGGCAGTGTTGGTGTGGCCGGTTTTCAAGCCGTCCACATTCGGGTCGCGGTAGAGCAACAGGTTGCGGTTGGGCTGCTCGATGTTGTTATATTTGAACGACTGCATCGAGTAAATCGGATAATACTTCGGATAATCCTTGATAATCGCTGCCGACAAGATGGCCAGGTCGCGCACGGTGGTCGTGTGGCCGTCGGACGGCAGGCCGGTGGCATTGATAAAATGGGTTTTACTCATGCCCAAGCGTTTCGCTTCGGCGTTCATCATGTCGGCAAAGCCCGCCTCGCTGCCGCCCAACGCTTCGGCCAGCGTGACGGCGGCATCGTTGCCCGACTGCACGATCAGGCCTTTGAGCAAATCGCCCACGGATACCGGTTTGCCCGCATTGAGGAACATGCGCGAACCTTCGGCACGCCAGGCGGTTTCGGACGGCGTCAGCATGGTTTCGGCTTTCAGACGGCCTTCCTCCAAGGCTTTAAAAGCCAGATAAGCGGTCATCAATTTGGTCAGCGATGCCGGTTCGATTTGCTTGTCGAGGTTTTTGCCAGTCAGAATCTGGCCGCTTTGCAAATCCTGCACCAAATAAGCGGCGGCGGCGATTTCCGACGCGGTCGAAGCCTGCGGGACCGGCTCGGGCGGCAAAACGTCCGGTTCGGAAGCGGCATTCTCGCCCGGCACGGCCGAAGCGGCAGCCGTCGCCGCAGCGGCAGTTGCTGCCGCGACGGGAGGTTTGTATCTGTGCTTGTATTTATGTTTGCTACGGGCGGCATCGGCCGTCTGAAAGGAAAGGACGACGGCCAATGCCGCCACAGTCAGATATTTTTTCATAGGACAACGAATTATGGGGAAAGTAATGGGGTTTTCAGGCCGGAGGCCGTCTGAAAAAATTTCCGCCGCCGTACTCAGCCTTTACGGCATATCGGCGAAAAAAGCCGCATTATACCGACAGCCCCCGCCTTTGCTAACTTTTTCTTGCGTTCGCACCAACCTGCGGGTATGGTTTTACTTTTCGTAAAAAAATTTAACATCATGAACACCCGCCCTTACGCAGACTACCTCACCCGCATCCTCACTTCCTCCGTTTACGACGTCGCCGTCGAAACCCCGCTCAAACCCGCCCGCAATCTTTCACGCCGTCTGAAAAACAACATCCTGCTCAAACGGGAAGACCTGCAGCCCGTTTTCTCCTTCAAAATACGCGGCGCATACAACAAAATGGCGGCTTTAAGCCCGACCGAACTCGAACGCGGCGTGATTACCGCCAGCGCGGGTAACCACGCGCAAGGCGTGGCCCTTTCGGCACAAACGCTGGGCTGCCGCGCCACCATCGTCATGCCTGAAACCACCCCGCAAATCAAAGTAGACGCCGTTAAAGAACGCGGCGGCAAAGTCGTATTGAAAGGCACATCCTACAACGATGCCTACGACCACGCCGTCCGACTGGTGGCCGAAAGCGGCCTGACCTACATCCCGCCCTTCGACGACCCCGACGTCATCGCCGGACAAGGCACCATCGGCATGGAAATCATCCGCCAGCATCCGAAGCCGATTGATGCCATTTTCGTCCCCGTCGGCGGCGGCGGGCTGGCGGCGGGCATTGCGGCCTTTATCAAAAACGTGCGCCCCGAAATCAAAGTCATCGGCGTGGAAACATTCGATGCCTGCGCTATGAAGCGTTCGATTGAAGCGGGCGAACGTTTGGAACTAAAAGACGTCGGCCTGTTTGCCGACGGCACGGCGGTCAAACTGGTAGGCGAAACCACCTTCGCCATCTGCCGCGACCTTTTGGACGACATCATTCTGGTAGACACCGACGACATCTGCGGCGCGCTGAAAGACATCTTCGACGACACCCGCAGCATCACCGAACCTTCCGGCGCATTGGCTTTGGCCGGTCTGAAAGCCTATGTCGCCCGCGAAAACTGCGAAGGCCAAACCCTGATTGCCATCAACAGCGGTGCCAACATGAACTTCCACCGCCTGCGCCACGTTTCCGAACGCAGCGAACTGGGCGAAGGAAACGAAGGTATTTTCGCCGTTTCCATCCCCGAACGCCCCGGCAGCTTCCTCAAATTCATCAACACCTTGGGCAACCGCAGCATCACGGAATTCAACTACCGCTACGGCGACGACGACACCGCCCACATTTTTGCCGGCATCCAAACCACAGGCTCAGCCGACCGTGCCGCCATCGCGGCCGAACTCACCGCCGCAGGCCTGCCCAACACCGACCTGACCGAGGACGAAATCGCCAAAATCCACATCCGTTACATGGTCGGCGGCCGCAGCCACAAAGTGAAAAACGAACGCCTGATTACGTTTGAATTTCCCGAACGCCCCGGCGCGCTGCGCCACTTCCTCAACCACATGCAGAGCAGCTGGAACATCACCCTCTTCCACTACCGCAACCACGGTGCGGACTACGGCCGCATCCTGGTCGGCATCGACGTTCCCGCCGAGGATGAAGCCGCCTTCGCTGCCTTCCTCGACAGCGTGGGCTATGTCTACGAAGACCAAACCGGCAACCCGGCCTACTGCCTGTTTTTAAGCTGACCAACGCATCCCCGCCGAAGGCCGTCTGAAAAACCGGAGGCCACCGTCCAAGACCCTGCCGGAAGCCTTGAAATACGCACGGACGACTCAAGTTAGAGCACCATCGGATTTAGATTTTTATAACCATGAGAAACTGAATTTATGACAGAAAAAAATTATTACGAAATACTGGGTGTCGCCAAAGATGCGGACGAGGACACCATCAAAAAAGCCTACCGCAAACTGGTGCGCAAATACCATCCGGATGTGAGCAAAGAGCCGGATGCCGTTGAGCGTACGGCGGAAATCAACCGTGCTTACGAGACCCTTTCCGACAAGGAAAAACGTGCCGAGTATGATGAAATGTTGGCAAACCCTTATGGCCGCAACGCAGGGGGCAATCCGTTCGGACAAGGCGGAAACCCGTTCAGCAACGGTTTCGATAGCGGAAGTTTCCGTTATGAGTACCGGGAAGGGGAGCCGTTCGGTGCGGGCGACTTTAATTTCGAAGACTTGTTTTCATCGTTCCGCCACGCCCGCTCCCGTCCCGAGCAGCCGCGCGGTCCCGTCAAGGGAGAGGATCAACACGCCGAATTGAGCATTGATATTTATGCAGCCTATACCGGTGCGGAGCGTAGCCTGGCTTTGAATGTGCCGACTTTGGACGAATACGGCCGTATGGTTTACCAAAGCAAAACCCTCAACGTCAAAATTCCCAAAGGCATCGCCGAAGGCCAGCAAATCCGCTTGGCCGGACAGGGGCTGCCGGGCAGCAATGGCGGGGCGAACGGGGATTTGTACTTGAAAATCAAGTTCCACGACCGGCCGGACTTGTACGTCAAAAACAGAAAAGACATATATCAGACGATAGACGTCAAACCGTGGGAAGCGGTATTGGGCGGCAAAATCATCGTTCCTACCGCATCCGGCCGCTTACAGGTCAATCTGCCTGCCAACACTCAGAGCGGCAAAACCATCCGCCTTAAAGGCAAGGGCATTCCGGCGAAAGAGGCGGGAGACCTATACCTGAATATCCGCATCAATGTCCCTGTTGCAGAAAGCGAAGCCGACCGTGCCGCATGGGAGAAACTGGCAGAACATTTCGCTGCGAAACACGCATGAAAGAAAGGATAAACCATGACGCAATCCACCGACATCGCTTTGACTTTTGAAGAAATCATTGCTGTCAGCCATTGCCGCCGCGACTGGCTGTTGGAACTCATCGAGGAAGACATCATCAGCATAGGCGGCAAGCCCGAACAAAGTACGTTCAGCGGTTTCCACCTTGCACGCATCCGCCGCGCACAGCGTTTGAGCCGTGATTTTGAAGCCGGCATCCCGGCGTTGGGTCTGATTATGCGGCTTTTAGACGAAGTGGAAGAGTTGCGGAAAGCGCAGCGGCCGCCGGTTTTATTGCAGGACGAATAAAAAATGAATTTGCAGGCCGTCTGAAAACAAGGTTTTCAGACGGCCTTTCCGTTGCGTACGCCGGTTTCCGCCCTGCCGGCAAAATCCGTATAATCCGCCTTTTCCGTTTTTCCCTTATCCATCATGCCCCTGTTCCGCCAGACAACCGCGCCGCAACATCTTTTCAGACGGCATCGGCCGAAATTGCGCCGCCTGATGCTGCCCGCACACAGCCTGAACTGTCCCGAGTGCGGCCTGCTGATTGAGATTCCGATGCTCGGCCAGGGGCGGCAGGCCGACTGCCCCCGCTGCCGGCACGAACTGGTGCGGGTGGAAAACCGTCCTTTTACCACCCCGCTCGCATTGGCTCTGGGCACGCTCATCCTGCTGCTGTGCGTGTACAGCGGCATGTTCATGACCGTCAGCACCATAGGCGTTTACGAACGGCTGACGCTGCCGTTTATGCTGGAAGTATTGATTCTGCAGGACTTCGGTTTTTTGGCCGAAGTCATGTTCGTCTTCACCTTCGGCCTTCCGCTGCTGTTTTTGCTGTTGTGCCTCTATGTTTACGGCGCGCTGGCGGTACAAAGCCCCCTGCCCGGCCTGTTGATAGCCACGCGGACGATGGTCCGGCTGCGAAGCTGGGTGATGGCCGACGTTTTCCTGATTTCGACCCTAGTCGCCTACATCAAACTGGGCGACGTGGTGCAGGTGGATTTCGGCAGCTCATTCTGGCTGATGTTCCCGATGGTGCTGCTGCTGTTGCGGACCACGCTGTCCGTCCCCGAACACTGGGTGTATTACCAAATCCACCGCCTGCGCGGCCACACCACGATTTATGCCGACAACACCGGCAAAATCTGCTGCAGCCGCTGCCGCTACTTCAGGCCGTCTGAAGAAATCCTCTGCCAAGTGTGCGGCACCCATCTTTTCACCCGCAGGCCGAATAGCGAGAAGCTGTCATGGGCCTTCCTGCTGGCGGCGGCGGTGTTCTACCTCCCCGCCAACATGCTGCCGATTATGATTTCCTCCAACCCGACGGTTACCGAAATCAGCACCATACTGGGTGGCATCATCTTTATGTGGGACAGCGGCGACCGTGCGATTGCGGCGATTATTTTCAGCGCGAGCATCATGATTCCGGTCTTGAAGATTTTCGCCATGGCCTTTTTGCTGCTGTGCAGCCGCTACGGCGTGCCGTTCGACATCCGTAAAGTTTCCCTGCTGTACCGGATTACGGAAAAAATCGGCCGCTGGTCGATGATTGATATTTTCGTCATCATCATCCTGATGAGCACGTTCCACACCAACATCGCCCGCGTTACCCCCGGCCCCGCCTCGCTGTATTTCTGCCTCGTGGTGCTGCTGACCATGCTGTCGGCGCACTATTTCGACCCGCGCCTGCTGTGGGACAAATACGGTTCGGAACAGGAAAACCGACAGGCGTAAAGCAAATGCCGCCTCAACGGCAAAGGCCGTCTGAAAGCCGTTCCGCGCAGGAAACCATACTTTCAGACGGCCTTTTAACGTCTGCCTTTTGCCTGCAATCAACATGGAAAACGCCGAATCGTCTCATTCCCGCCCAAACGTGAAGGACGGCATGGAAAGTCCTTTTTTCGATTCACCATAGGCCGAGCATCGCGGCACTGACGTATTCCTTCTAATCAAAAATCGCATAACCGCCCCCTCTTCCACTCTTGAAAACGGCCGCCGGGCTAATAGACCTCTTGCGAAAGTATCCTGAAGATTTACAATTTCCAAATGAAATACGAAAACCTAATCCAAAGAAGCAA
>NZ_JBQCVA010000039.1:0-20956 GCF_051962715.1 Neisseria sp. P0008.S010 | reverse complement strand
ATCAACGGCATTGAGAATTTTTGGAATCAGGCAAAACGCGTCTTACGCAAATACAACGGAATCGATCGCAAATCTTTCCCGCTGTTCTTGAAAGAATGCGAATTTCGGTTTAACTTCGGCACACCGTCCCAACAGCTAAAAATCTTGCGGGTTTGGTGTGGAATTTAGGGCTAATCTAGTACAGCCCCTTTCATAAATCCCCAATCTGATGGGTTCGGCACACCGGTATGGCGCCGGCAGCGTTTTGCGGTTTTGCGGTTTGACCTGCTGTCGGTCGGTATCTGCCTTGACTGAGGGGC
The DNA here is from genome assembly GCF_051962715.1 of Neisseria sp. P0008.S010. Classification (NCBI taxonomy): domain Bacteria; kingdom Pseudomonadati; phylum Pseudomonadota; class Betaproteobacteria; order Neisseriales; family Neisseriaceae; genus Neisseria; species Neisseria sp. P0008.S010. The sequence continues at coordinate 20,657 of NZ_JBQCVA010000039.1, read as the reverse complement.
GGATAAAATGGTAGTGGAGGAGTATATCGTGCACGCACCCAGCAATGCTGTAGGCAGCTCACGCACTTTCATCACCCTACCCCTTGTGTTCATCAGCAATAGTATATATCAATAATGCCGATGCGCTTCTCCCTAACGCCATTTCCCCAACCGGCCCAAACGTCTGGCAACAGGTCGTCTGAAAATACAGAAACCCATTTTTCAGACGACCTGACTTTGCCAAAGCAATCGATTTTATGTAAACTGGAAACCTCTTGTCGGAGTGCTGCTTGTTCCCGCAAACAGCTGAGACCGCAACAGCGGAATCCGTAGAACCTGTCGGGGTAATGCCTGCGTAGGAAACAAGCTGCCAAACGCCTGAAAAGGCTTCCGTTCCCTTTCCCGCATTTCCCGCCATTCGGTGGATTCCGCTCCCGTCTTATCTTTCGACTTCCCGATTGCACCATACTACAAAGGAATCCACCATGCCCCGTATCGCCATTCTCGGCGGCGGCCTCTGCGGCCGTCTGACTGCCTTACAACTTGCAGAACAAGGTTTATCGGTTGCCCTCTTTGACAAAGGGGGGCGCAAAGGCGAACACGCCGCCGCTTATGTTGCCGCCGCCATGCTCGCACCGGCTTCGGAGGCGGTCGAAGCCACGCCTGAAGTCATCAAACTGGGCAGACAAAGTATTCCGCTGTGGCACAACATCCGAGGTCGTCTGAAAACGCCGACCATGATGCAGGAAAAAGGCAGCCTGATCGTGTGGCACGGGCAGGACAAGCCTTTATCTAGCGAATTTGTCCGCCATCTCAAACGCGGCGGCGTAGCGGATGACGAAATCGTCCGTTGGCGCACCGATGAAATCGCCGAACGCGAACCACAGCTCGCAGGACGTTTTTCAGACGGCCTTTACCTGCCGACCGAAGGCCAGCTTGACGGGCGGCAGATGCTGTCTGCACTTGCCGATGCTTTGGATGGGCTGAACGTCCCTTGCCATTGGGAACACGAATGCGCCCCCGAAGACCTTCAAGCCCAATACGACTGGCTGATCGACTGCCGCGGCTACGGCGCAAAAACTGCATGGAACCAACCTCCCGAACACACCAGCACCTTGCGCGGCATACGCGGCGAAGTGGCGCGGGTTTATACGCCCGAAATCACGCTCAACCGCCCCGTACGCCTGCTCCACCCGCGTTATCCGCTCTACATCGCCCCGAAAGAAAACCACGTCTTCGTCATCGGCGCGACCCAAATCGAAAGCGAAAGCCAAGCCCCCGCCAGTGTACGTTCCGGATTGGAACTCTTGTCCGCACTCTATGCCGTCCATCCCGCCTTCGGCGAAGCCGACATCCTCGAAATCGCCACCGGCCTGCGCCCAACGCTCAACCACCACAACCCCGAAATTCGTTACAGCCGCGCCCGACGCCTGATTGAAATCAACGGCCTTTTCCGCCACGGCTTCATGATTTCCCCCGCCGTAACCGCCGCTGCCGTCAGATTGGCAGTCGCCCTGTTTGACGGAAAAAACGCGCCCGAACGTGATGAAGAAAGCGGTTTGGCGTATATTGAAAAATAAATTTGAGGTCGTCTGAAAACGTCGCGCTATCCGTTTTATAAAGGTAACAATATGAATTTAGAAACTAAAATTCCGCCGCCGGCGATATGTTTTATTTGTGCGTTGTTGATGTACATCTCTGCCCAAGTGTCGGCGTTGGCCGGCATACTGCCGCGCTTTCCTATATTGCTGTCGGTTGTTTTGATGGCGTTTGGGACTTTGTTAGGCATATTAGGTGTGTGGGCGTTTCGCCGTGTGCGCACGACCGTCAGCCCGTTCAACCCCGAACAAACCGAACACTTCGTTTCAGACGGCGTGTACCGTTTCAGCCGCAACCCGATGTATGCGGGCATGGGCTGCTGGCTGGTCGCATGGGCGGGCTATTTGGCGCACCCGCTGCCGTGGTTGTTTTTGGCTGCATTTGTTGCCTATATGACACGCTTTCAAATCATGCCTGAAGAACGCGTTTTGGCGCAGAAATTCGGCGCAGAATACGAGTTTTACTGCCGACGCGTTCGCCGTTGGTTATAAAAGCGGGAGCTTCCCATCAAGTATCATCCGTCTTCTACTTTACGGCATAAATGTGAATACTCGATGTTTTCAGACGACCCCTATTGCTCCGCAAGAAATGAAAAGGACACCCCATGACCTTCCCGCCCCTGAAATCCCCGCTTAAATTCTACGCCGTCGTTCCCACCACCGATTGGGTGGAGCGCATGGTCAAAGCAGGTGCCGACACGGTGCAACTGCGCTGCAAAACCCTGCACGGCGATGAATTGAAACGCGAAATCGCCCGCTGCGTCACCGCCTGCCAGGGCAGCCGCACTCAGCTTTTCATCAACGACCACTGGCGCGAAGCGATAAAAGCAGGCGCATACGGTGTGCATCTCGGACAAGAAGACATGGACACCGCCGACCTTGCCGCCATTGCTGCTGCCGGTTTGCGTTTGGGTTTGAGTACACACTCCGTCGCCGAACTCGACCGCGCCCTGTCCGTACATCCCAGCTACGTCGCCAGCGGCGCGATTTTCCCGACCACGACCAAGCAAATGCCCACCGCCCCGCAAGGCTTGGACAAACTGCGCGAATATGTGAAACAGGCAGGCGGCACACCCGTCGTCGCCATCGGCGGCATCGATTTGAACAACGCCGAAGATGTGCTGGCGACCGGCGTTTCCTCGCTCGCCGTCGTCCGCGCTGTTACCGAAGCGGCAAATCCCGAAGCGGCGGTTAAAGCGTTTCAGGCTTTGTGGAATGAATGAGGCCGTCTGAAAACCCCATTTCAGACGGCCTGAGAAAGCGAAAAAGATTCAATTTACCGTGTAGGCAAAACTTAGCCCGCTATAAACACCAAAATATCGAGAAACCATGAACATCATCTTAAACGGCGAACCTGCCGAACTTCACGGCACAACCGTTGCCGACCTCATCGCCCAAACCGCGCCGCAAAAGCCCTTTGCCGTGGCTGTAAATACCGGATTTGTCGCCAAAGGCGCGTACGCGGAAACGGTTTTGAACGAAAACGACAAAGTCGATATTGTGCGGCCGGTGGTCGGCGGCTAGGCGGTTTTGCCTTTTCAGACGACCCCTGTCCCCAAAACAACGTTACAAAGGAACCCATCATGCTCACCCTATACGGAGAAACCTTCCCTTCACGGCTGCTGCTCGGCACGGCCGCCTACCCGACCCCCGAAATCCTCAAACAATCCGTCCAAACCGCCCAGCCCGCGATGATTACCGTCTCGCTGCGCCGCGCGGGAAGCGGCGGTGAGACACACGGTCAGGGGTTTTGGTCGCTGTTGCAAGAGAGCGGCGTCCCCGTGCTGCCGAACACAGCAGGCTGCCAAAGCGTGCAGGAAGCGGTAACGACGGCGCAGATGGCGCGCGAAGTGTTTGAAACCGATTGGATCAAACTCGAACTCATCGGCGACGACGACACCTTGCAGCCGGATGTGTTCCAGCTCGTCGAAGCGGCGAAAATCCTGATTAAAGACGGCTTCAAAGTGCTGCCTTATTGCACCGAAGACCTGATTGCCTGCCGCCGCCTGCTTGACGCGGGCTGTCAGGCATTGATGCCGTGGGCAGCGCCGATCGGCACAGGCTTGGGCGCGGTTCACGCCTACGCGCTGAAAGTCCTGCGCGAACGCCTGCCCGACACGCCGCTGATTATCGACGCGGGCTTGGGTTTGCCCTCGCAGGCGGCGCAAGTGATGGAATGGGGGTTTGACGGCGTATTGCTGAATACCGCCGTTTCCCGCAGCGGCGACCCCGTCAACATGGCGCGCGCCTTCGCGCTCGCCGTCGAAGCCGGACGGCTGGCATTTGAAGCCGAACCGGTCGAAGCGCGAACCAAAGCCCAAGCCAGCACCCCGACCGTAGGGCAGCCGTTTTGGCATTCGGCGGAATATTAAACCCGCCTTCATCATCAGAAAGGCCGTCTGAAAACCCCGAAAAAGGTTTTTCAGACGGCCTTTTTCCTGTAAGCGGCCACTTATTTGCGCCACACCTCGGCAAAGGCATCGGCCACATAACCGACGTTCGATTCGTTCAATCCGGCCACGCACATCCGTCCCGAAGCAAGCAGGTAAACGGCAAACCCTTCCTGCAAACGCCGTACCTGTTCGGGCGAAAAGCCCGTGTAACCGAACATGCCGCGCTGTTTGAGGAAATAGGAAAAATCGCCCTCCGGCAGCTTGCGGCCCAATTCATCAAACAACCGCTGCCGCATGGCTTTGATGCGCTCCCGCATCTGCGTAACCTCTTCCTGCCAGCCGGCAAAAAGTTCGGGCGTATCCATCACCGCCGCCGCGACAAACGCGCCGTGCGCCGGCGGGCTGGAATAAATCCGGCGCACGCCGAATTTCAACTGGCCGAACACCAGCTCCGCTTCGTGCCGCGTCGGGCACACCACGCTCAATCCGCCTATCCTCTCGCCATAAAGCGACAGGTTTTTCGAAAACGAATTGGCTGCAAACAGCGGCAGGCCGATTTCTGCCGCCCGCCGGACGACGTAGGCATCCTGTTCGAAACCGTCGCCGAAGCCCTGATAGGCAATGTCCATAAACGGAATCAGGCCGTTTGCCCGTATCACTTCCAGCACCTTGTCCCATTGCCCGCAGTCCAAATCCACGCCGGTCGGATTGTGGCAGCACGGATGCAGCACCAACACACTGTTGCGCGGCAGGGCGGCAAAAAAGGCCAGCATTTCGTCGAATTTCAGCCCGCCTGTCGCCGGGTCGTAATAAGGGTAAACGCCGACTTCGAAACCCGCGCCCTGGAAAATGCCTTTATGGTTGTCCCAAGTCGGATCGCTGACATAAACCTTGGCCTCGGGAAACCAGCGGGCAAGGAAATCCGCACCGATTTTCAGCGCGCCCGAACCGCCCAAAGTCTGGATGGTGGCAATCCGCCCTTCCTGCAAAGCGGGGTGCTCCGCGCCGAACAGCAGCCTTTGGACGCCGTGCCTGAATGCCTCCAAACCTTCCATCGGAAGATAGGAGCGGGGTTGCGCTACGGCCGCACGGGCAACCTCCGCCGTCCGTACCGACGACAAGACGGGCAGCCGCCCCGCCTCGTCCAAATAAATACCGATACCGAGATTAACCTTTTCCGGCCGTTTGTCGGCCTGAAAAGTCTCTACCAGGCTCAAAATCGGATCGCCGGGATAAAATTCGACGTGTTGGAACATATTTTCCTCCTGACTCTGTGTTTTGTTGGTTGGATACCCGATTCTACCGCATCGCCCCGTCCGGACGTACTGTCCGCATAGTACACACATCCTCCCCGAATATAGACAAAACAGCGCGCCCATAAAAATAAAAGGCCGTCTGAAAACCGTATTTCAGGCTTTCAGACGGCCTTCGATATGGCAAAACGGTCAAACCTCAAACCACCAGCCAAGCGTCTTTGTGTTGGAACATCAAATAATCCGCAATGCTTCCGCTTTCGTATGCCGATCGCGCCTCGCTGCCGTTCGGCGGAATACGGCCGTCTTGGCGCACGAATTCCAGCACATGCGTTGTACCGCCTTTTTCCAAGTTCAGGACGCAACCATGCTCTGTAAGCGTGCATCCGGTGATTTCGCAACCGTTCAGCACGGGCGACAAATCGTCCCAACCCTGCTCGAAATCGCAAAACCAGCCGCGAACGGCGTTGTCCGTTTGCGGATACACTTCAATCGGACGACCGTCTAAGAGCGTGTAAAAACCGGCGTACCATACCGTATAGACCAAATATTCGTCCGTATCCAGCAACAATCCGAAAAAGCCTGGGCCGCCCATGCCGTAAGTGCCGAGGCAGGTGGAAAATCCCGTGATTTCCCGTCCGACGACGGATTTGTCCGCCAGCAAAACGGGGCGGTTAAACAACAGAATATCGCGTTGGAAGCGCATCAGGCCGTAAATCATCGAAGCGCGGTTGGCCTCGCGGCGCGACAAGCCGACGGCGTAATGCGCCAGCCAGCCCTGCCCGCACCATTGCCGTGCCGCCTTTTTCGGCACCATCATGCAATAACTTTCCACATTGCCTTGCTGCAAATCCAAATAGGGATGGGTAGGCATACGGTTGTCCTTTCAAATTGCCTGTTCGGTTGAGGCCGTCTGAACATTCAGACGGCCTTTGCGGCCATACTGCAAACGCGCCGCATCCTCCGCCCGATATGCGCCTGCATCATCAGCCGGGTTGGGAAACGGTGGGCAGGCTACCCGAAAATGGCTCGGTGTACAAAGGGCGGGAAGGATGGCTGCCGGACGGAGAGGCCGTCTGAAAGAAAAACGGCGGCGGCAAAATGCTATAATGCCGCCCGACCAAACAACCCGCAAAACCGCCATGCAGCCCGATTTTTCCCGCCCCGTGCTGGCCGTCGATACAGGCACTTCCTTCCTTTCCCTCGCCCTGCAAACCGACGGCCGCATCCTATCGTGCCACACCGATGCCGGCAACAAACAGTCCGACCTCATCCTGCCGCAAATCGGCGAGCTGTTCGCCGAAGCAGGCATTACCGCCGCCGATTTGGGCGCGGTGGTCTACAACTGCGGGCCGGGCGCGTTTACCGGCCTGCGAATCGGCATCGGCGTGGCGCAGGGTCTGGCCGCGCCGTTCGGCACACCGCTTATCGGCATCCCGTCGCTCGATGCGGCGGCCTATCTGGTGCAAGGGCACGGCGTGCTGGCCGCTGCCGACGCGCGGATGGGCGAAGTCTTCTACGCCTGGTTCGACACCGCGAACCGCCGCCGCCTCAGCCCCTACCGCGTCGGCCGCGCCGCCGAAATTTCCGTGCCGGAAGGCGCCGTTTTTTCAGATGGCATCGGCAACGCCTTCGCCCTGAACGACCCGCCGCCTTTCCCAGGCTCGCCCGCCATGCCGACCGCTGCCGACTACCTCGCACTGGCCGCCACGGGCCGCTATCCCGCCGCCGATGCCACCCATGCCGAACTGCTGTATGTCCGCGACAAAATCGCCCTGACCGCCGCCGAACAGGCCGCGCGGCGGGCGGCGGGGGAGCAGGCGTGAACATCCGCCCCGCGACATCCGCCGATTGCGCCGCGCTGGCCGCCATCGACCGTGCGGGCAACCCCGCGCCGTGGTCGGCCGCCCAGTTTCAGACGGCCTTAAACAGCCGTTTCGACACCGTCCTGCTGGCCGAACATCAAGGCCGGCCGGCGGCTTTTATCGTTTGGCAGACCGTGGCGGACGAATCGGAGCTGCACCTCATCGCCACCGCACCCGAAAGCCGCCGCCTCGGCCTGACCGCCGCCCTGATGCAGTGCTGGTTCGAGGCCGCCGCCGCGCAATCGGTACGGCGGCTGCTGTTGGAAGTCCGCGCCGCCAACCTGCCCGCGCAAAACCTTTACCGCCGGCACGGCTTTACCGAATGCGGCCGCCGCCGCGACTACTATTCCCTGCCCGACGGCACGCGGGAAGATGCCGTATTGATGGAGAAAACATGCTAGAAAGCCGCTACCTGCACCTGCACGAAGCCCTCGGCTTGGGGCCGATGTGGCTGAAACAGGGCGCGCGCCTGCTGCCGCCACCCGCCGAAAGTCAGGACGGCCGTTTTCAGACGGCCTCTGATACCGCCCCGACGGTTCACACAACTCCGCAGCCGGCGGCCACCGTCCACGAGGATGCAAAACAGCCGTCAGGCAACGCACATGCCGCCACCCTGGCCGCCATCGGCGGCGCGTCCCGAAGGCAAAGCCGCGAACCGTCCGTACCGAAGCCCGCAGAGCCTGCCGCAAATGTCGAAAACACCCCATCAGACGGTCTACAAGGCGGCATCATCCCGCAAACGCAGGCCAACGCCGCCCGCCTGTTGGCCGTCAGCATCTGCCCCGCCCCCGCCGACTTGGCCGCAGGCCGCCTGTTCAGCGGTGCGGACGGCGTATTGCTCGACAACATGCTTGCCGCCATCGGCCTGACCGCCGCCGACTGCCGCCGCACCAGCTGGCTGCCGTCGGTGGAATTTTCCCCCGATGCCGCCCGATTGCAGGCCGCCGCCGAACGGATGCGCCACGAAGCGGCTTCCGGCCGCATCCGCGCCGTCCTGCTGCTCGGCCAGTTTTTCGAACAGCCGGAAAACGCCGAAGCCGTCGCCGCGACCTTCGGCAACCTGCCCGTATTCACCGTCCCCCATCCCGCGCGTATGTTGCGCCAGCCGCAGCTGAAAGCCCGGGCCTGGACTGAATTGAAACGTCTGCGGCAATATTTGGAGGCCGTCTGAAAGCATAAAAGCCGTCCGAACAATTTTCAGACGGCCTTTATCATGCTGCCGATACTGTCGCCCGCACGTTTTTCGGCGTACCATTCCCTCTGCCGGCACATACCGGCCATTATTCGACAAACCAGGAGAACCTGATGAAAAAAGCCTTATTTCTTGCCCTGTGCGGCCTGTTTGCCGCCGCTGCCCACGCGGGTTGCACCGAAAGCGGCCAGCAGTGCGTGCACTACAAAAACGGCAACGTCGCCGGAGAAGGGGCGTGCTCGGTGAAAAAATGCCAAACCCCGACCGGCAGCAGCCTGAGCTGGAAACAGAAAAACGGCCCGGCCGTTTCGGTGGAAACCGACGCGAAAAGCGGCAAAACGCTGGTGAATAAAAAGCCGGGCGGACAAGTGAAAAACGGCAACGCCGCCAGCATGGGGCTGACCTGCTACGCCGCAGATGCCAATAAAAACGAACAGTTCTGCGCCACCAGTTATTGATAAGCCGCAGTTTGACGACAGGCCGTCTGAAAGCCGCCAAACGGGTTCGCCCCGTTCAGGCCGCGCTTTCAGACGGCCTTATCTTTCGGCTGTCCGCAATAATTCCGCCACCAGTGCCGGCACGCCCCGAGCCGCCGTTTGAGCCAGGATTTCCACGCCCGAAACATCGGCGTTCGGCTTGGGATCGATCAGGTACATGGGCACGCCGAAACGGGCATAGTGCAGCAGGGATGCGGCGGGATAAACCTTCAGCGACGTCCCGACCACGATAACGATGTCGGCGGCCTCGACCAACCGAACGGCTTCTTCTATCAGCGGCACGGCTTCGCCGAACCAGACGATGTGCGGCCGCAACGGGTAACTGCGGCTGTCGCGGTCGGCCAAGGTTTGGTCGCCCTGCCACGGCAGGATTTCGTTTTCATCAACCGTGCTTCTGAGCTTGTTCAGTTCGCCGTGCAGGTGCAAGACTTTGCCGCTGCCCGCGCGTTCGTGCAGGTCGTCTACGTTTTGAGTGATGATTTGTACGTCGTAAGCGCGTTCCAAATCGGCCAGCGCAAAATGGGTGGCGTTCGGTTCGGCTGCCGCAGCGGCACGGCGGCGGGCGTTGTAGAAGTCGATGACGGTTTGCGGGTTGCGGGCGAACGCTTCAGGCGTGCAGACATCCTCCACGCGGTAGCCTTCCCACAGGCCGCCGCTGTCGCGGAAGGTTTGCAGGCCGCTTTCCGCGCTGATGCCCGCACCGGTGAGGACGACGCATTTTTTCATGGTTTGTTCCTTGTTGATTGATTTACCTGTCGGCTGCCGCTTATGTGTCCGACAGTTCGGTTCTGTACGCCACCTTATTTATCCCATCTTCGCCTCATCCAAACAGCCTTCGTACAAATCTGCGGACATGCGGGTTTCAGGTGCAGGACGGGTTTGGCCGTTGCGGGCGGGCGTAATGGCTGCGACAGGGAATTGGCGGCATGCGATATATATTCGATTAGAGGCCGTCTGAAAAGCGGGAAACGGGGTTTCAGACGGCCTGCCCGGTTTTATTTGACGGGGCAGTCGAAATAAAGTTCGTAGGCCAGTTTGCTTTCGCGGACGCACACTGTTCCGCCTTGGCGAATGCGGTTCGAATAGCTGATTCGCCAGTAACCTTCAAACATTCCGTAGCCGGCCGGCATGTAGACAAACACTTTTTCGCATCCCCTGCCGCAGTCATACACAGAACCGAAACGTGTCTGTTCCACTGTTTCAAATTTGCTGCCGATCAGGCTGGCCGGGCCAAGGATGGAAGCCAGCGACCATGTTGATGTAATACCGAGGGCCAGCATGATTAAACTAATTTTGGTCATCATGATGATGGCTGCGGTTATCCGCCCGACAACGGAGCGGCGGCGGTAGTGATGGGCGGGCATGCCGAAAACGGTTTCGTGCATCCATACTTTGCGAACCATCCAAGCAGACGGCAGTAAGCCAAGAAGAGTAATGAGCCAGGCAAGCTGCCAGGCGGCGGCAGTCAGTTTGAAGGGATGAACTAATAAGTACAAGACAACGGCCAGCACTGTAATGATGTAGAATCCCACGGATATGGTTTTCAAAAACCTTACGCCCAGCGGGTTCATGGTAGCAAACAGACGGCTGTATCCGGCAGCCACGTTTTTTTTGAAAACTTCCTCTCTGCTTTGTGCCTGCAAGGCTTCCAAAAGGGTATCGCGGTCGCGGCACAAGTCCAATAGAAAACGGTAGACGTGACAATCGGGGGAGATGGCACGCAGGTAAACGTAACATGGCAAACCTCGTGGATCTATCACACGGTATTCAAACGTCCAATCAGTGGGGCAGCTGAAGCGTTCGCGCCCGAATGCGCCGTATAACACCAGCCGATCGTTGGTCAGGGTTGCAAAACGGCTGCAGGTCAGGCCGAACCACATGCCTTCGGAGTAAATGATGCCGAATAGGAAGATAAACAGGCTGACGGCAATGGCCGCCCAATCGGGCAGGATGCCATAGATGATGAAGGCAATGGCGGTAACGACGGCAATCAGCGTCATCAGTATCAGCAGGAGCAAGAACATGATGAAGGCGCGTATCCGGGAAGTCGGGAAAACCTGCCCGTTTGCGGTTTGGACGGAAACAGGTATAGACGAATATTGTTGGTTGTTTTTCTGGTTCATCATTTCCCCTCTCTGTAGTGTGTGATGTGCGGCTATATAGTGCGAATGAGGATAAAGGCCGTCTGAAACATCAAACCGGGGTTTCAGACGGCCTTTTGCCTTATTCGGCGCGGTTGCGCAAGAATTGCAGCAAGAGAGGCACGGGGCGGCCGGTCGCGCCTTTTTCCTTACCCGACTTCCACGCCGTGCCGGCGATGTCCAGATGCGCCCACGGGTAGTTTTCCGTGAAGTGCGACAGGAAGGCGGCGGCGGTGATGGTGCCGGCGGGGCGGCCGCCTATGTTTTGCAGGTCGGCAAAGTTGGATTTGAGTTGTTCGCGGTATTCGGCAAACAGGGGCAGCTGCCATGCCTTGTCGCCGCTTTGGCGCGATGCGGTCAGGATTTCGTCGGCCAACTCCTGCGTGTTGGTCAAAAGGCCGCTGGCAACGTGGCCGAGTGCGATGATGCATGCGCCGGTGAGTGTGGCGACATCGACTACGGCGGCGGGTTTGAACTGCTCGGCATGGCTCAGCGCGTCGCACAGTATCAGACGGCCTTCGGCATCGGTGTTCAGGATTTCGATGGTGGTGCCGTTCATGGCCGTTACCACGTCGCCGGGTTTGCTGGCGGCCGCGTCGGGCATGTTTTCGCAGGTGGGGACGATGGCGGTCAGGTTGATCGGCAGTTTGGCTTTGGCGGCTGCTGCGAATGCGCCGATGACGCTCGCCGCACCGCACATGTCGTATTTCATTTCGTCCATCGCTTCGCCCGGCTTGAGCGAGATGCCGCCGCTGTCGAAGGTGATGCCTTTGCCGACGAGTACGACAGGGGCGGCGTTTTTGTCGGCCGCGCCGCGCCAGTGCAGTTCGATGAGGTAAGGGTCTTGCGCGCTGCCTTTGGCCACCGACCAGAACGAACCCATGTGTTCGCGGATGTGGTCTTTATCGTGGATTTTGGCGGCCGCACCGAATTTTTCGGCTTCGGCACGGGCGGTGTCGGCCAGATATTTCGGGGTGCAGACGTTGGGGGCGGTGTTGCCCAGGTCTTTGCACAGGTTGATGCCGTAGAGTTGGGCTTCGGCCCAATTCAGGGCGGTTTGCACGGCGTCGGCGTGTTCGGTGTGGAAGGTCGCGCCGTTGAGTTTGGCGGCTTTCGCGTCTTTTTTGAAACGGTTGAAACGGTAAGCGGCCTGTCCGAAGGCGAGCGCGAAGATTTCGGCGGCTTCGGCGGCTTGGTTTGGGTCGAAGCCGTTCAGGCCGATGTGCGGGTTTTCCTGTTTTTGCGCCCATGCGGCGGCTTCGGCGGCGGCTTTTTCAAGCGCGTCGCGGCCGTCGTTTTCCGGCAGTGCGACCGCCACGGCTTTCAGTTTGCCCGATTCGGCGGTTTGGGCGGCGGCAAAACGTTCGCCTTCGGCCAGCGATTCGAGCAGCAGGCGGGCGGTCTCGTTGTCGGGTGCGTTTTCAAGATCGCGGCAGATATAAAGCAATGCGCCTTCCTGATGCGGCTGCAAGGCGGCGGCTTTTGTGCTAAATTGCATTTTTATTCCTTTCGGTTGGCCGTCTGAAAAACGGCGGAAGCGTTATTTTACCGCGAAACGGCCGCACAGGCGGTAAAGGCCGTCTGAAATGCTGGCATACCTGCAATGCCTTTGGCCTTTTTCTTTACGGCATTCCGGAAAATATGGCAAAACCAATGAAAAATGCCGATAAATCTTTGCATACTCAGGGAAAAAACATCATGAAAAAAGCCTTGTTCGTCCTCTTGGCCGCCCTGCCGCTGGCTGCGTTTTCCTCCAAAGGCATGTCCGATGACCTGAAACGGTTTTTCTCCGGGCTGACTGCCGCCGAGCGCGACAATTTGGGCCGGGAGGCCGCCAGGGAAATGCAGCAGAAGAATATGAATAAAAATATGGATGCCCAATATTCGCATATCCGCATTCTCGATACCCGCTACCGCAGTTCGGACGATACTTTCGTGATATCGGCAAAAACAAAACCCGAGCAAGATTCAATCATAAATAATTTTCAATCGACGGCGGAACGAGAAATTGCACAAATAGTACGCAGTGAAATGTGTGCCAGAGCAGATACGCGCGATTTGATGACGATAGGCCGTTACGCCTTCGAATACCGCATTACCACTGCCCAAGGGAAAAAATTTAAACCGGTGCGGATTAGTGCGAAAGACTGCCAATAAGCCGTTTGGATGCAAATGAAAGCGCAACCCGATATGCGGGTTTGTGCCAAGACCGCCCATAAAACCGCAGGCCGTCTGAAAACTTTTCAGACGGCCTTTGAAGACAAAACATGATATACCGACAAAACTTCGTCAAAGAACTCACTTTTACCGCCATCGGCATCTTCGTCGTCATCCTGGCCGTGCTCGTTTCCACGCAGGCCATCAACCTGCTCGGCCGTGCCGCCGACGGGCGCGTGGCGGTGGATGCCGTAGCAGCGCTCATCGGCTTTTGGACATTGGGCATGACCCCGCTGCTGCTCGTTTTAACCGCCTACATCTCCACACTCACCGTCCTGACCCGTTTCTGGCGCGACAGCGAAATGTCCGTTTGGCTTTCCTGCGGCCTGTCGCTGCGGCAGTGGGTGCGCCCAGTATTGTCATTCGCCCTGCCGTTTGCCGCACTGGTGGCCGCCATGCAGCTTTCCGTATTGCCGTGGGCCGAACTGCGAAGCCGCGAATTTGCCGAAATCCTAAAACAAAAACAAGAACTCTCGATGGTTGAAGCAGGCGAATTCCGCACCTTGGGCAAGAAAAACGGCCGCGTTTATTTTGTAGAGACCTTCGATACCGGCTCCGGCATCATGAAAAACCTGTTTTTACGCGAACAAGACGACAAAGGCCGTGAAAACATCATCTTTGCCAAAGAAGGCCGCTTCTCGCTCGCCGACAACAAGCGCACGCTCGAACTGACCCAAGGCTACCGCTACGGCGGCATCCCCGGCGAAGCCGACTACAACCAAGTCTCCTTCGAGCGCCTCAACCTAATCATCAGCACCACGCCGAAAATCATCAATCCGATAGACCACCGCCGCACCATCCCGACCGCCAAACTCATCGGCAGCGACAACCCGCAGCACCGCGCCGAACTCATGTGGCGGCTGAGCCTGCCCATAGCCGCACTTATATTGAGCATATTGGCCGTCCCCCTGTCCTACTTCAACCCGCGCACCGGCCACACCTACAACATCCTGTTTGCCATCGGCTTCTTCCTCATCTACCAAAACGGCTTAACCTTTCTGCGTAATGCCATAGAAAACGGCAAACTGGGCTTTTGGACGGGCTTCCTGCCCATACACATCATCATGCTGGCTGCCGCCGTCATCCTGCTGCGCGTGCGCTCCATGCCCGCCCAACCCTTCGCCCAAGCCCTGAAAGCCGCATTGAAAGGCCGCGCATCATGACACTTATCGCCCGCTACGTTATCAAACAGCTCAGCATCACCACCCTGTACGCCATGTTTGCCCTACTCGCCCTATACAGCTTCTTCGACATCGTTGCCGAAGTGGGCGGCGTGGGCGAAGGCGGCTACACGGGCATCAAAATGATGCAGTACGTCCTGCTGCAAATCCCCGACCACGCCTACCAAATGATGCCCTTGGCCGTACTCATCGGCGGCTTGATTTCCCTAAGCCGGCTTGCCTCCAACAGCGAAATGACCGTCATCAAAACCAGCGGCATGAGTACCAAAAACATCATCGCCATCCTGCTCGGGTTCGGCCTGATATTCGCCATCGCCACCGCCCTTCTGGGCGAAAGCGTCGCCCCCGCCGCCAACCGCTACGCCCAAAACCTGAAAACCACGGCCAAAAACGGCAAAATCAGCACCGGCGCGGAAGGGCTGTGGATTAAAGAGCGAAACAACATCATCAACGTGCGCGAAATGCTGCCCGACCAAAGCCTGCGCGGCATCAAAGTCTTCCGCCACGACCAAAACTTCAAACTGGCCGAAAGCTGGCAGGCAGAATCCGCCGTCATCGCGGCAGACGGAAGCTGGAAACTGTCCAACGTCCGCCGCAGCATCTTGGACGGCGACCGCGTCCGTACTGAAAAACACGACGGCGAATACTGGCAGGCGGGCATACGCGGCAGCCTGCTCGACGTACTGCTGGTCAATCCCAACCAAATGTCGCTGACCGCGCTGACCGCCTACATCAAGCATCTTGAAGACAACAAACAGCAGGCCGACAACTACAAAATCGAATGGTGGCGCAAGCTCATGTACCCCGTCGCCACCGTCGTCATGGCCTTGGTCGCACTCGCCTTCACCCCGCAATCCACCCGCCACGGCAACATGGGCTTGAAACTTTTCGCCGGCATCTGCCTCGGGCTGGCCTTCCATTTCGCCGGACGGCTGTTCGGCTTCACCAGCCAGCTCTACGGCGTACCCGCCTTTGCCGCCGCCATGCTGCCCACCGCAGCCTTCGCCGCATGGGCGGTATGGCTGATACGGAAGCAGGAAAGGCGTTAAACGGAAATATAAAAACAGGCCGTCTGAAACCGTATTTCAGGTTTTCAGACGGCCTTATTTCCATCCGGTTCAGTCGTCGCGGCGGACTGAAACCACACGGCCGGTGCGGGCATCGACCTTCACTTTGTATTCGCGCCCGCGTTTAATGATTTCCACATCATAATGCGGATAACCGTCATCACGGTCGAAATCAATGTCTTTTACACGCCCGCCGATACGGGAGAGTGCGGCGCGTCTCGCCTGTGCATAGCTGATGTAGCGGCCATGAGCATATTTGGATCTTTTCGCCTTATAGCTTTGGCTGTAACGCGGACGGTAGTCATCATCGTACCAATCGTCATCGTCGGCGAAGGCGGGCGCGGCGGCCAGCAGGGCAAAGGCGGAAAGGGCGGCAATCAGAGTATGTTTGAATTTCATCGTTTTTCCTTTTCGGTTGCGCCTTGTGTCGGCGTGATGTTATCAGCCGTTGTGTACGGCAAGGGGCATAATACGCCCAATGGATTAGCGTAAGATTAGCATCTGCCCAAAGCAGCCGTTTTACGACAAAAGGCCGTCTGAAAGCTCTGTTTCAGACGGCCTATCCTATTTAAAGCACTAAGCTTCGCGCCCTGCCTTCAACACCAGTCGGGCAAAGAGTGCGACACCGGCTGCGAAAAAGCCCAAGCCCAACCATTTTGCCGCCGTATCCCAGTTTTCCAAATTAAGCGCGAGCGGCGCATCCGAACCACCGTTGGTCACGGAAACGGCGATGATGAAGGCCATCACCACGCCGATCAGGCTTTCGCCGACAATCAGGCCTGCCGAAAACAGCGTGCCGATGCGTTCGGCGTTTTTCAGACGGCCTTCACGGTTTTCCGCCTTTTTGCTGACCGCATACTTCAATACCGCCGCCAACACCGCACCCGCCACAATCGGCATATTCACCGACGGCGGCAGATAAATACCCATGCCCACCGCCAATACGGGCAGCGCGAGCCTGCCGCCGGACGATTTTTTCAACACCAAATCAACCACAATCAGCACAACGCCGATACCGACGCCGGTAAAAATATAATCCCATTGCAGATTGTGCGAGAAGATACCCGTCGCAATCGTCGTCATCAAAGTCGCCTGCGGGGCGGCCAGGGCCTGCGTCGCGTCCATGCCTTCGCGCGGCATCGCACCGGTAAAGCCGTAGGCTTCATACAGCAACTCCAACACCGGCGAAATCACGAATGCGCCGACGATACAGCCGATAATCAACGCCACCTGCTGCCGCCAAGGCGTCGCCTTCACCAGATAACCCGTTTTCAAGTCTTGCAGGTTGTCATTCGAAATTGAAGCCACCGCAATAACGGATGACCCGCAAAACAGCGTCAGCGCGAGCAGGAACTTACGGTTGGCCTCGTCCGCCATCAAACCGTTCGACTCGCCCACCAGCAGCAACACCAGCGAAATCGCCACAATCGACACAATCCCCACGCCCGAAATCGGGCTGGAAGACGAACCGACCAAGCCTGCCATATAACCGCAGGCGGCGGCAACCAAAAAGCCGATGACGGAAGCCAAAAGCGTACACACGATCACCAGCAACCATGCCATGCCGCCGGAAATGTGCGAATCGCCGATAAAGTGGTAGAAAGATACGCCCAAAATCAACATCATGGACAACACCCAGAAAATCATGGCCTTGGGCGACAAATCCTGCTCCACGCGTTCTGCTGCGGGTGCGCCGCCGCCGAAGCTTTTGAACGACATTTTCATGCCTTCTATCATCGGCTTGAGCAGCATCAAAAGCGTCCAAACCGCCGCAATACCGATGGTGCCCGCGCCGATAAAGCGGACTTTTTCCTTCCACAGCTTCATCGCAAATGCCACCATTTCCATATCGGCAGGCTGCGGAACGCTGGAAGAAAAATACGGCACGGCCACGCCCCAGGCAATCGAGATGCCCAACAGGATGGCGATACCGCCCGTCAGCCCGACCAAATAGCCTGCGCCCAACAATGCCAGCGAAAAGCCCATCGGCAGTTGGAAAATCGCCGCACCGCTCTTAAACCAATAACTCGCGCTGTCGGCCGCCACACGCAAGCCGCCGGTGCAGAAACTCACCACACCTGCCAGCGCGCCGCCTGCCGCCAGTTCTTTAATGCCGCTGCCGCCTTTTTCATCCTGTTTTTCTTCATGGCTGCCGACCTTCAAAATCTCCGCCGCCGCCACGCCTTCCGGATAAGGCAAATCGCTTTTCACCACCATCGCATAACGCAGCGGCACGGTGAAAATCACGCCCAAAATACCGCCCGCCATACACAGCAGCGCAGTCTGCCAAAACGGGAAACCGCTCCAGTAGCCGGCCATCAAGAGGCCGGGCAGGACGAAAATAATGCTCGAAAGCGTACCCGCCGCCGAAGCCTGCGTCTGCACCATATTGTTTTCCAAAATATTGCTGCCTTTGAAAAACTTCAAAACCGCCATCGAAATCACCGCCGCCGGAATCGACGAAGCGAAAGTCAGGCCGACTTTCAAACCAAGGTAAACGTTGGACGCGGTAAACACGACGGTAATCAGCGCGCCGAGTATCATGCCCCGCAGCGTCAGCTCGCGGTAGCCGGCATAAGGATCGTGGGAAGATTGGGTCATGGTCGTAAAGCCTTTTTACAATGTATTTTTCAAGATACGGGCCGCATCCTCAGGGCAAAAAAGCACGGACGTTGCGGCGGCATGCGCGGCATAGTGTTGCGATTGCAAGGAAATGTCAAGTTTTATCCAAAAATGCAAAGGTCAATCGGCGGTTTCAGGCCGTCTGAAACCGCCCCGCAGGCCGAAACGCCTCCCGCCAAATGCCTTCAAACGGGTAAAAAGAGAGATAAGT
The DNA here is from genome assembly GCF_051962715.1 of Neisseria sp. P0008.S010. NCBI lineage: Bacteria > Pseudomonadati > Pseudomonadota > Betaproteobacteria > Neisseriales > Neisseriaceae > Neisseria > Neisseria sp. P0008.S010. The sequence goes on along the minus strand of NZ_JBQCVA010000039.1, from coordinate 2,441 downwards.
CGGGTAAACGGCATGTAAATCGGCTACAATACATCATTCATTTGTTATTGCTTTTTCAGACGGAGAAACCAGTGTTTGCCTTCAAACCCCTGCTTGAGATGCCGCGCAAAGAAGCTTTCGCCGTTGCGGCGGCAGTCGTGGCCGCCATGGGCTATACCATCATCGCCCTCGGCTGGCTGCCCCATATGACCATCATCGCCGCCATTACCGCCCTCTTGGTTTACGGCCTGCTGCGCGGTTTGAAATATGAAGACATGCAGCGCGGCATGGTGGCCTCGCTCAGTCAAAGCATGGGCGCGGTTTACCTGTTTTTCTTCATCGGCCTGATGGTGAGCGCGCTGATGATGTCCGGCTCGATTCCCACGCTGATGTATTACGGCTTCGGCTTCATTTCGCCCGAATATTTCTATCTTTCCGCCTTCGTCCTCAGCTCTCTGATCGGCGTCAGCATCGGCAGCAGCCTGACCACCTGCGCCACCGTCGGCGTGGCCTTTATCGGCATGGGCGAAGCCTTCCACGCCGATTTGGCGATGACGGCGGGCGCAATCGTTTCAGGTGCGTTTTTCGGCGACAAAATGTCGCCCCTGTCGGACACCACCGGCATTTCCGCCTCCATTGTTGGCATCGATTTGTTCGAACACATTAAAAACATGGCCTACACCACCGTTCCGGCATGGATACTGACTGCCCTGTTTACCGGCTGGCTGCTGCCCGCCGCCGCGGCCAACGACTTGAACAGCACCGCCGTTTTCCGCCAACAGCTCGAAGCCTCGGGCTTGGTGCATGCCTATTCGCTGATACCGTTCGCCCTGCTGGTGGTACTGGCCGTCCGCCGCGTGAATGCCGTCGTGGCCATGATTGCCACCATCGCCGTTTCCGTCGCCATCACCTACCTGCACAGCACGCCCGATTTGGCCAAACTCGGCGGCTGGTTTTACAGCGGCTTTTCACTGGAAGGCGAATTCGACAAAATCGGCAAATTGGTATCGCGCGGCGGTTTGGAAAGCATGTTTTTCACCCAGACCATCGTTATCCTCGGCCTGAGTCTTGGCGGACTGATGTTCTCGCTGGGCATCATCCCCAGCCTGCTTGAAGGCATGCGCCGCTTCCTCACCACCGCCGGACGCGCCACCGCCAGCGTGGCGGCCACCTCCGTGGGCGTAAACGTTTTAATCGGCGAACAATACCTCAGCATCCTACTGTCGGGCGAAACCTTCAAACCCGTTTACGACAAACTCGGCCTGCATCCGCGCAACCTCTCGCGCACACTGGAAGACGCGGGCACCGTCATCAACCCCCTCGTTCCTTGGAGCGTCTGCGGCGTATTCATCGCCAACGCCTTGGGCGTTCCCGTATTGAACTACCTGCCTTACGCCTTCTTCTGCTACCTCAGCCTGATACTGACCCTGCTGTTCGGCTGGACAGGCCTGACCCTGAGCAAAAAATAAAGGCGGAAGAAAAAGGCCGTCTGAAACCGTATTTCAGGTTTTCAGACGGCCTTTCTCACAGATAAACGCATCCGATACGCCCCCGTAGGCAAACACGGTGGGGCTGCATCTTATATATGCCGTCTGAAAAGGCAAGGGCGGCCGAATTTTGCTATACTGACCGCCTGTCAAAACAACACACTTGGAAAAACCGTCATGAACATCAAATTTGCCGCCCTGCTGGCTGCCGCCACCCTTTCCGTAGCCGCCTGCGAACAGCAAGCCGCCACACCCGGCCAAGCCTCGGCAACCCCGGCCGCCGACACCGCTTCCGCCACCTCGGCCGACACTCCGTCCGCACCGCCCGCCGCCGCACCGCAAACCCTGACCAGTAGCGACAACGCCGTCAGCATCTCCGTAACCGGCAATTTCCAAGACCAACTCGGCGGCAACGCCCTGCCCGAAGGTGCGGAAGCCGGCACCATCCTTCAACAATACGACGAAAACACCGACATCACCCTCACCGTCGTTGATGCAGGCAAACCCGTCAAACCCGCCAAAGAATACTACGCCAACCTGAAAACCGCATTGGAACAGGCCGGTTTTGCCAGCCTGAAAGCCGGTGCCGCCACAGAAAACCGCATGGACTATTCCTTCACCGATGCCGAAGGCAACAACCACAACTGCATCAACATCTACAGCCCCGACAACCTCTACGCCGTCTGCGCCTTCAGCAGCAGTGCCGACAACGCAACACTGGCCGAAACGCTCAAAGACGTCAAACTGCTGAAAAAAGCGATGTAAAACACGCGTACGCAACACGAGGCCGTCTGAAAGCACCTGCTCCAACAAAGCAACCGCCTTTCAGACGGCCTTTCCGCCGACAAAACCACCGGTACCGACCGCCATGTCCCGACCACCAACCCCCACCGCACCCTCCCCCCCCGTTTTCAGCGACCACCACCGCGACATTATGCGCCGCGCCCATGCCCACCCCGCCGTAGGCCGCGTATC
>NZ_JBQCVA010000038.1:0-21078 GCF_051962715.1 Neisseria sp. P0008.S010 | reverse complement strand
GTTCGGGTTAAGGGTAAATCTGATTGCAGGACTGATTAATGCGATGGGATGAATATTTTCGCAAGAGGTCTAATAAACTCATTCAAATCAATATCTCAAAAAGTTTAAATTTTCCAATACAAAAAAACCTACCGTTTAAACGGCAGGTTTTTGCAGAAAAATCCTTAACCTTTACGGGCAGGCAGTTTTTCTTTAATACGGGCGGCTTTACCAGTCAGGCCGCGCAGATAGTACAGTTTGGCACGGCGTACATCACCACGGCGTTTCACTTCGATTTTTTCTACAGTCGGAGAATACAGTTGGAAAGTACGTTCCACACCTTCGCCGCTGGAAATTTTGCGCACGATAAAGTTGCTGTTCAAACCACGGTTGCGGCGGGAGATGACTACACCTTCATAAGCCTGCAAACGGCTGCGGTTGCCCTCAACTACACGGACATGCACGACAACGGTGTCGCCTGGCGCGAATTCAGGGATGGTTTTACCCAGGCGGGCAATTTCTTCTTGTTCCAATTGTTGAATCAGATTCATTGTTTATTTCCTAAGTCTAATGGGATTGCCTGTTGCTCTTGCTCTATCTCCTGCAAGAGGCGGGCTTCCTGTGGGATTAAACTGCGCCTGGCCAGCAAATCGGGCCGGCGCGCCAAAGTGCGTTGCAACGACTGTTTCAGCCGCCACCGCGCAATCAAACCATGATTTCCAGAACGTAACACCTCCGGAACAACCATGCCTTGAAATTCCAATGGTTTGGTGTAGTGGGGACAATCCAGCAGGCCGTCTGAAAAAGAATCCTGCTCGGCAGACTGCATATCGCCCAACACACCCGGAACCAATCTTAATACTGCATCCATCAGCATCATGGCAGGCAATTCGCCGCCGGATACGACAAAATCGCCGATACTGATTTCTTCATCTACGCTGCTTTGCAGCAAACGTTCGTCTATACCTTCATAACGGCCGCACAACAAAATCAAATCATCCAGACGAGCCAGTTCGGATACTTTGCCATGTGTCAGCGGGCTACCTTGCGGACTGAGATAAATCACCCGGCCGCGGCCGGATATGGTTTCAGCCTGTGCGGCATCAATCGCTGCCTTTAAGGGCGGCGCCATCATAATCATTCCGGGCCCGCCGCCGAAAGGCCGGTCGTCTATGTAGCCGAGTTTGTTATCTGCAAAACGGCGAGGATTGATGGTGGAAAATTGCCACACCCCCTGCTTGGCCGCCCTGCCGGTTACACCATAACCGGTAATGCTGTCGAACATTTCAGGGAACAGGGTAATCGCTTGGATTTTCATCAATAATCCAAGCCCCAATCGGCAATAATCGTTTTACTTTCCCGATTGACATCGTCAATAAACTGCCCGACGAAGGGAATCAGTTTCTGACCGTATTCACCCCGCACCACCAAAATATCGTGGGCACCGGTTTCCATCATATTATCGACAACGCCGAGGACGTTGCCTTCACGGTTGGTTACGGTCATGCCGACCAAATCGGCCCAGTAATATTCGTCTTCATCGGCGGGGGCAAAATCTTCCCGGCTGATTTCCACCGTGTAGCCGCGCAACAGATGCGCCGCATCACGATCGTCTATTCCTGAGAATTTGACTTGAAGGCCGTCGCCGTTCAGTTTGCCGCTTTCGACGGCAACGGTACGGACATCTTCGTCTTTACGCAAACGCCACTCCGGGTAGTCCAGCAGGCTGTCGCCATATTCGGTATCTGCGGCTACTTTTACCCAGCCTTTTACGCCGAATGCGCCTTTGATGTAGCCCATGGCTACCCATTGAGTTTCGGGTTTCATAGGGAATTAAGCGGCTGCCTGTTGCTCTTTAACCAGTTTGGCAACGGATTCGCTCAACTGCGCGCCCTGCGCGATCCAGTGGTTCAGACGCTCGGTATCCAAGCGCACGCGTTCCTGTTTTTCGTTTGCAACAGGATTGTAAAAACCTACGCGCTCGATGAAACGGCCGTCGCGGCGGTTGCGGCGGTCAGTTGCCACAATGTTGTAAAAAGGACGTTTTTTTGAGCCGCCACGGGCCAAACGGATAACTACCATGTTCGATTTCCTTGATTAAAATTCGGATATACAGAAAACGGGCGATTTTAGGCCATTTTCCGCTACGGATGCAAGTATTTATTTCGGCAGCCTGCGACGGCTTTCTTTTTGCCATGTCAGTACGGAAGTAAAAAGCTGCTTGTCTTCCGCGGAAGGTTCGGACTGAAAGCCCAATTTGGCCGCCAAACCGAGCATGGCCGTGTTTTCTGCAAGGATTTCGGCACACATTGACCGGTAGCCCTGCTTTTTGGCGCAGGCAATCAATTCTTCCATCAGGTGTACCGCCAACCCCTGCCCTTTCATGCTTTCCGACACGGTAATCGAAAATTCGCATGCATCGGGGAAACGGAGGCAGCCATACTGCGCCCAGCCGACGATTTCCCCGTTGCCCGAAAAGGCGGCCAAAGCGGTTTCCCGTGCGTAATCCGTCCGGCTGAACTGCGCCAGTTGGGCGGCGGACAATTCCTTAACCGCATTCATAAACCGGCTTTTCCGATCCGCATCGCTCAGGCTGCGGACAAATTGCTGCAATGCATCGGCATCTTCCGGCAGCAAGTGGCGGATCAGGAGGATTTCGCCGTTGCGCGCACTGAAAAAACGGCCGTCTGAAAACGGTGCTTCGGGCAACAGCGGCAGGGGTTGGCTGGCACCGCCTTCATCCTCATTCCAAACGAAATCCCTAGTTTGCATTACCGCATTTTCGGAATCGACGCCGATACGCACCGCCCGCAAAGGCAGCAACCGATAAGCGGCGTGGTTAAAGGAATACAGCACCTGTTCCAACGCCGCCGCCAATTTGCGCTGCCCGAACAGGCGGCACAAACGGCGTGCGTCGGCAGTATCGAAAGGCGGCAACAGTACCGACTGCCTGCTTCCGCATTCGGCATGCAATACTGCGCCGTAATGCGGTTCGACGGTGTAAGTCAGCAGGCCGTCTGAAAAAAGGTTTTGCCCTTCTTGCGGCGGCAGGTGCAGTACGGCAAGGAAGTCGCGGCCGTTGCCCGCATACTGCCGCGCCTGCGGCAGATTCGGCGGAACAGGCGGAGAATGGGGCGGTTTGGCTGCGGTTTGCTGCCGCCGCCTCAGCCGTTGCCAGCTGTTTTGCGCCGCAACGGCGGCCAAGGCCTGTTGCGGGTTTTGGAAGCCGAAGAGGCCGTCTGAAAACGGGGAAACCAGATACAGCGGCGTTTCGCTCTGCTGCTGTAACTGCATCAGCTGGGAAACGGTATTACGCCCGCCGTCGGTCTGTACCAACAGGGCGCGGCAATTTTCCTGCTGCAACGCGGCGGCGGCAGTGTCGCGCCACACCAGGGCGTTGGAATGTCGGCCGACGGCGGGAAGGCAGTGCACCTTCAGGCTGCTTTCCTCAGCCGTGTCGCACAGCCAGCCTGCCTCGCTGTCCGACAGCACATGCAGGCTGCCGGAACGAAGTTTGCGCGGCATTTGCGCCGCCCAAACGGCCGCACGGAGTTCGTCGGGGGCAAACGCAGGCAAGGCGCCGCTGCGTTCGGCCAAGTGGCGCGCAATCTGTTTCTCGCGTCCGCACATGCTCCGCCCCGTGTACAGAATGACGTTTTTCCGTTGCGCTGCCTGCCGCAAGGTGCTGAAAAAGGCGGCATCGGGTTGGGCCGGGTATTGGACAATCAAAATATGGCTGCCCGCATCTTCGCGAAACCAATCCAGCCACGGCAACGGCGTTACAAGCTGCCCGGTCAGGTTTACCGTAAAACTGTATCCGGCCGGCGAATCGCGAAGATATTGCATCACATCGCTGCAAAAGCCCGCCGCGAAACCGACGATGGCGATTTTCCCCGCCTCGGGAGCGTGTGAATATGCGTTGGCATAAAGATTTTGCGCGGGCAGGTTGAAGCCGTCGGCACTGCACAGGGTAATCTGCGTCCTGCCCGAAGCGGCAGCTTTCTGCAGGCGTGCCAGCGATTCCCCGTCGTAACCGCCGTCGTCCGCAATGCACAATAAATGCGGGATACGCAGGCGGATGCAGGCGGCGGCAATGCCGGGGTGGGCGGAGGCATGGCAGACTGCAACCGCCGCATCCGGCTTGTCGTCAATCTGGCTGATTTGGGCATAGGCCTGCAAACCGGCCACCGTCGGATGACGCAAATTCACCGGCGTCAGCCGCCCTTGAAAGGGGTGGTTCAGCATGGAGGCAAACACGCGGCCGCCTAAAGTTTCGGAACGCTGGCTGGCTCCGATAACGGCGATATGCCGTGCGGCAAACAGGGAATGCAGCGGATGCGGGGGCAGCATGACGGACTCCTTGCGTCGGGTTTGAGGTTTTCAGACGGCCTCATCGGGATTCGGGCCGTCTGAAAGCACGGGTTTGGCAAAACTGCAACTGTCAGGAAAAGGACGGATGCCGTTGAAATGTATATTCTGCGAAACAGGCTAAACAATCGCTAATCATGTTTTACCCCGCCGAGCAGCCGCCTGAATTTCCTTGTCGCGCCGCCAGAGGCGGTAAAACGGCGGTATCAGGGTCAGCAGCAGGGCGAACACGGCACAGCTCAATCCGGCATCCATGTGTGCAAAAACCGAATCGGCAGTATAGGCCAAAGGTTTGGGACGGGTATTTTCAAGGCGATAGCGGCTGATCTGCGTGCCGACAGGGTCTGTACGAACCAATTCATACTCGTCCGCCCCGACCTTATCCAGACGGCAGGTAACTTTCAATCGCCCGCAATAATCGCTCTCCAAAGTTTCCGTCCATACCCTGTCCCGGCCGACGTCGAATTCTTCCCACCGTTTGACTGCCCAGCCGTTACCGTTATCGTTGCGGACGATGATGTGGAAGGAAAAGTTTACATTGTCCGCCGCACCGCCGTACTGCTCCTTCAAAGGCGGCAGCAGGTAAAACGCCGCCAGCCCGACCAGTGCGGATGCGGCCAACCGCCAGACAAGAAACCATATAACCCGCAGTATCAATCGGAATCGATGAGGCATTTTACACCCTCCTTTTTTCAGACGGCCTCATCGCAACTGAGGCCGTCTGAAAAAGTTTATGCCGGCAAATACGGCTGCAATACGCGGCGCAAGATTTCCATATCGCTTATGGCGGTAATATTGGCGCGGCCGAGTTTGTCCAAACCGACAAACCGCATCACACCGTCGCTGACCTTTTTGTCATGGCGCATATGCTCAATCCAACGTTCAAAAGGAAAGCGCGGCGGTTCGGCAGGCAGACCGGCCTGTTGCAGCAAGGCAGCGATTCGGGCGGTATCGGCCGCTTTCAGACGGCCTTCCTGTTCCGCCAAACGGCAGGCCAACACCATGCCCGCCGCCACCGCTTCGCCGTGCAGCCACACGCCGTAACCCATTTCCGCTTCGATGGCATGGCCGAACGTATGCCCCAAGTTCAGCCAGGCACGGATGCCGCGTTCGATTTCGTCGGCAGCGACGATTTCGGCCTTCATCTTACAGCAGTGATACACCGCCTGCGCCAGCAAATCGGGCTGTTGCGCCATCAGCCCGGCCATATTCCCTTCCAGCCAGTCCAAAAATTCGGCATCGCCCAACACGCCGTATTTGACCACTTCGGCCATACCGGCGACAAACTCGCGCGGCGGCAGCGTGGACAAAACATCCAAATCGGCAAACACCGCCTGCGGCTGGTAAAACGCGCCGATCATATTCTTGCCCAACGGATGATTGACGGCGGTTTTGCCGCCCACAGACGAATCGACCTGGCTCAACAATGTGGTCGGTATCTGGATAAAGGGCGCGCCGCGCTGGTAGGTGGCGGCGGCAAACCCCGCCGTATCGCCGATTACGCCGCCGCCGAGCGCAATCAGCGTCGTGCCGCGTTCGGCCCGGTTTTCCAGCAATTTGTCGTAAATATGATTGAGCGACTGCCAGTTTTTAAATTGCTCGCCGTCGGGCAGGATGACGGCGAAATGTTCCGTCCCCAACTCGTCCAAGGCCGTCTGAACGGCGGCCAGATACAGCGGCGCGACGGTTTCATTGGTAATGATGGCGGCTTTTTTGCCGATATACGGGCGGATGTGCCCCGCCAATCCGGCCAGCAGGTTTTGGCCGATGAAGATGGGATAGCTGTGCGACGGTGCGGCAACGGTAAGCGTGTGCATGATTCAGTCCTGTAGCATGTGCAAAATGGCGGCGGCATTTTTCTGACAATTGCCGCCGCCGGCTTCGACAACCAGATGTGCGGTTTGGCGGTAAAGCGGATCGCGGGCGGCATAGAGTGCTTCCAGTTTCGCCAGCGGATCGGCCACTTGCAGCAGCGGCCGGTTTTTATCGTAGCGCGTGCGTTCGAGCAGCACTTCCGGCTTGGCATGAAGGTAAACCACTGTGCCGCGCCCGCGCAGGCAGCGGCGGTTTTCCTCCCGCGTTATCGCGCCGCCGCCGGTAGCCAACACGATACCCGATAAGGCGGTCATCTCGTCGATAACGGCGGTTTCGCGCAGTCTGAACCCCTCTTCGCCTTCCATTTCGAAAATGGTGGGTATCGATACGCCGGTGCGTTCGCAAATGATTTGATCGCTGTCGTAAAACGGCCGCCCCAGCTGCTTGGCCAACTGCCGTCCCAGGGTGGTTTTGCCCGCCCCCATCAGGCCGACAAAAAAGATATTATGGGTTTTGGTATGCATCGGTTTGCCTTTTCGGTCGAAACCCCGCCCTTCGGGGCGGAGGCATCGTGATTGTTTCGGGAAACGCTGCTTCCCGGCCTGCTACGGCACGGCAACTCATTTTAACTGAAAAATACAAAAACACGGCATTTCTGCCATACGGACGGCAACCGCACAGGAAAAAAGGTTTTCAGACGGCCGTCTGAAAACCTTTTTATGCCGCTTACCTGCCCGCCGTTTGACAAGGCCGGCGGAATATTTGCGTTGAAGTGCCTTCGGCGCGGTTGGTGTAAACCAGCCGGAAATCACCGTTAGCCAGAAAACGGCTCTCCTGATAATCAAGCGTGGAAAGCGGGGTGGCAGTACGCATCATGTCTTTCGGCCGGACATTCAGGCGGACGGCGTTTTCAGGGTCGAAGAGTTTGGCGAAAGCCAGGCGGCCTTTGTCATCCGTACCCAAATAGCAGCCGTCGGCTTCATTTAAGGCAACCAAATTGGAGGCGGTATAACAGCGGCGGCCGTCGGTAAATTCGTCTATCGAAGAATAGCTGCCGCCCGAAATGTGCACCGAGGCGGTATTGCCGTGCCATTTAATTTCAGGCTCGCGGGGCGTGCCCGTCCATTCTTTCAGACGGCCTGCACGATAGCGAGTATAAAGCACATAACTGCCATCGGATTGTTTTTGCAGGATTTCCAAATTACCGTCGGGGGATCGGGCGATTTTGGCCGGTTCGGACGCTGCAGCAGCCGTAGCGGCAAACAGAAGGATGAAGAGCAATTTGTGCATCATATTCGGGTTTCCTCTCTTGAGTGTTCATATCGCGGATAAACGATGTTCATGAACGGCCGATAAAGCCGCCGAACACCGGCCCGTCATAAAATCATAAAAAGCAGCCCGAACACGGAACATTCAGGCTGCTTTTTCTATAATGTTTTATGCGTATTTACTTTTCCCCGCGCCGCCTGCTGCGGACTTCGGCAATTTTTTGGCGAAAAAAGCGGCTGCGCGTGCGTTTGCGCCACCAGAACCAGCCCAATATTACCGCACCGATGCCGATCAGGGCGAACAGTCCGTGCTGGAGCTGATGCACGGTCTTCATCAGCCATTCGCGGTTGGACGCGCCGTAATCACCCAAATAAACCCAAACAGGCACGGAAATCAGCGCGGCCAGCCCGTCCATCACGATGAAGCGCAAAACCGACACTTTTCGGCTGATGCCGGCGGTCATGAAAATCGGCGTGCGCAAGCCGGGCAGGAAGCGGGCGACAAACAGCACCCAGTTGCCGTATTTTTCGAATTTCTGCTCCACCTGTGTGTAACGTTTCGGCGTCATCACGCGGGCAATGGGGCGGAATTTAAGGATATTGTCGCCCCAGATGCGACCTGCAGCAAATACCAAACCGTCGCCGGCCAGCACTCCGAGCATGCCGACAACCACCATGATGTGCACATCGGTATAACCCAAGCCCGAAATGATGCCGCCGGTAACCAAGGTAATGTCTTCGGGAATCGGAACGCCGAAACCGCAGGCAATCAATACCGCGAATACGGCTGCATACCCGTATTGGAGGAAAAAACTTTCTAACAGCGCGGCCATAAGCCCTGCTCTCTTCCGTGGTTTTGGTCAAATAAAAACACGCGGCTTGGATACCGCTCCGTCCAGGCCGTCTGAAAACATGTTTCAGCCGTCTGAAAGCAGGCGGATTATACCTCATCCCGCAGCCTTTCAGACGGCCTGAGACTATTTCTTAGCCGGATTTTGAATGGCGGCAGCAATCCGTTCCGCCCCTTGGCGCGCCCAATCCAGCTGGCGCGCTTCCACCATCACGCGGACAACGGGTTCGGTGCCCGAAGCGCGCAGTACCACGCGCCCCTTGCCTTCCAATTCTTTTTCCACTTCGGCCAACACGGCAGCCGATGCCGCCTGCCAATCTTGGCCTTTTTGGATACCGACGTTGATCATGGTTTGCGGAAAGGCTTTCCAATCCACCGCCGTTTCCAAATCCTGACCCAGCACTTGCAGCGCGGCAAACACTTGAAGGGCGGAAATGATGCCGTCGCCGGTATTGTGTTTGTCCATGCAGAGGATGTGGCCGGAAGCCTCGCCGCCAATCTGCCAGCCGCGCTCGTTTAATTGCTCCAACACATAGCGGTCGCCGACTTTGGCACGGGCGAAGGGGATGTTTTTCTCCGCCAAAGCCAGTTCCATCGCCATATTGGTCATCACGGTGCCGACTACGCCGCCGAAGGTCTGCCCTTCTTTCGCCCGTGCTTTGGCAATCACGTAAATCAGCTTGTCGCCGTCGTAAACTTTGCCGTTTTTGTCCACCATCATCAGGCGGTCACCGTCGCCGTCCAGTGCCACGCCGTAATCGGCTTCGCTTTGCAGCACTGCCGCCTGCAAAGTTTTCGGATGGGTTGCACCGCATTTGTCGTTGATGTTGTAGCCGTTGGGTTCGTCGCCGATGCTCACGACTTCCGCCCCCAGCTCGTGAAACACTTTGGGCGCGACGCCGTAGCCTGCGCCGTTGGCGGTATCCACCACCAATTTCAGGCCGCGCAGGTCGAACTGGCCGGGGAAGGTGGATTTGCAAAACTCGATGTAGCGGTCGTCCGCACCGCTGATTCTGCGCGCCCGACCCAGTTCGGACGAAGGTTTCGTCCGCATTTCTTTTTCCAACTCGGCTTCGATTTCCAATTCTATTTTGTCGCTCAATTTCACGCCGCCGGCGGCGAAGAATTTGATGCCGTTGTCGGCATACGCATTATGAGAGGCGGAAATCATCACGCCCGCCGCCAAACGCAGCGCACGGGTCAGATAGGCCACGCCGGGCGTGGGCAGCGGGCCGGTTTGGATGACGTTCACACCCGCCGCGGTAAATCCCGCCACCAGCGCGGCTTCCAGCATATAGCCGGAGATTCGGGTGTCTTTGCCGATAAGCACCGCAGGACGGCCTTTGCCGTCGTGATGCACCAGCACTCGTCCGGCCGCATAGCCCAGTTTCAATACAAATTCGGGCGTAATCGGAAACTGCCCTACTTCGCCGCGCACGCCGTCGGTGCCGAAATATTTTTTTGCCATTAACGTTCTCCAAGCCTTGACGGCTTATTTTCCAATCTTCCGTTTTCAGACGGTCTCCATCGTTTGAGGCCGTCTGAAAACCCAATAATCCGTTTACTCAATCTCTCCGCCCAAAGCCTGCCAGACTTTCAGTGCGTCGGCAGTCGCCTTGACATCATGCACCCGCAGGATTTTCGCACCGCGCGCCGCAGCCGCCAAAGCAGCGGCCACGCTTCCGGCCACCCTTTCAGACGGCCTCTCCACGCCGCTCAATTCCCCTATCATCCGTTTGCGCGACACGCCGGCCAGCAGCGGCAGGCCGCACCTGTCTGCCAATCCGCGCAGATGGCGCATCAACAGGGTGTTGTGTTCCAGCGTTTTACCGAAGCCGAAACCCGGATCCAAAACCAAACGCTGCCGCGTAATCCCGGCCGCCATACACACTTCGACGCGGCCGTTCAGATAAGCCGCTACTTCCGCCACCACATCGTGATAGCTCGGATTATCCTGCATCGATTGCGGCAAACCCTGCATATGCATCAGGCAAATGCCGACAGAGGGATGCTGCGCCAGCAATTCGGGTGCGCCTTCGTCTTCCAAAGCCTGCACATCGTTGATGATGTCGGCCCAGCCATTTTCCAACAGGCGGCGCATAATGACCGTCCGCCGTGTATCGATGCTGAGCGGGACATTCCAAGCAACCAATTCGGGCAATACTGCGGCCAAACGCCGCCATTCCTCTTCCGGCGGCACAAAATCCGCCCCCGGGCGCGTGGACTCTCCGCCCAAATCCAAAATATCGGCACCCTGTCGCAACAACGTTTCGGCATGGCGCAGGGCATCCTGCCGGTTCGCGGAATAAGTCCCGCCGTCTGAAAACGAATCCGGCGTCAGATTGACTATGCCCATTATTTTGGGCTGCCGCAAATCGAATGCAAACCGCCCCGCCTGCCATACCGTATTGTCCGTCATTGCACACGCCGTCTGAAAAAACGGACATTATATAGCGAAGGCCGTCTGAAAGCACGAAACAGGCGGGCTTGATGTATTCGGTTTGAACATTCGGTTGCGCGTTATCATTGTTTCGGCAGGGGTTCTGACAAACCTTCCGCTTTTGCAAAACCGCCGAATAAAAAAACAGCCTGCATCGACAGGCTGTTCGGTAAAGATACGGCTATTAGGATTTGTTTTCCGACTGATCGGCAGAAGACTCTTGTCCTTTACCGCCATTCTCGGAATCGGACGCAACCTCGCCGCTTGAATGATCAGAAGGCTGCTCGGTCCGGCCTTCGGCAGGCTGTTCCGCCTGTTCCTGCTCGGCAGGCTCTGCCGCTTCTTCGCCATCTTTGCGGATGTTGTGGCTGTAATCCTTGGGCGGGCTGGGTTGTTTGCCTTCCATAATTTCCAGCACCTGATCGCGTTCTATGGTTTCCCATTCAATCAGGGCGCGGGTCATGGTTTCCATCTTATCGCGGTTTTCATCCAAGATTTTGTAGGCAATCGCATATTGCTCGTCCAAAATCCGACGGATTTCCGCATCCACATCCTGCTGGGTTTTCTCGGAAATATTTTGCGAACGTGTCACGCTGCGGCCCAAGAACACCTCACCCTCGTTTTCGGCATACACCATCACACCCATTTTCTCGCTCATGCCGTAGCGGGTAACCATTTCCCGGGCAATTTGGGTGGCACGTTCGAAGTCGTTGGACGCGCCGGTGGAAATACGGCCGACAAACAAGTCTTCGGCAATGCGTCCGCCGAACAGAATCGCAATCTGGTTCAGCATTTGGTCTTTATACATGCTGATGCGGTCGCGTTCCGGCAACTGCCATGTCAGACCCAAAGCGCGGCCGCGCGGCATAATGGTTACCTTGTGCACCGGATCGGTACCTTCCAGGCTTTCCGCCACAATCGCATGGCCGGATTCATGGTAGGCAGTGGCGCGTTTTTCGTCCTCGTGCATAACCATGCTGCGCCGTTCGGGACCCATGTAAATTTTGTCTTTGGCATCCTCAAAATCACTCTGATCCACTTTCAGCTTGTTGCGGCGGCCGGCAAACAGGGCGGCCTCATTGACCAAGTTGGCCAAGTCCGCACCGGAAAAACCCGGTGTACCGCGCGCCAAAGAAGTCAAATCCACTGATTCGTCCAACGGCACTTTTTTCGCATGCACTTTCAAAATTTGTTCGCGGCCGCGGATATCGGGCAGCGGCACCACCACTTGGCGGTCGAAACGGCCCGGGCGCAACAGCGCGGGATCGAGTACGTCCGGACGGTTGGTCGCGGCAATCACAATGACGGTCTGATTGCTTTCAAAACCGTCCATTTCCACCAAAAGCTGGTTCAAAGTCTGTTCGCGTTCGTCGTTACCGCCGCCCAAACCGGCACCGCGCTGGCGGCCGACGGCATCGATTTCGTCAATAAAGATGATGCACGGCGCATTTTTCTTTGCCTGCTCGAACATATCGCGCACACGGCTGGCACCTACGCCGACGAACATTTCGACAAAATCCGAACCGGAAATGCTGAAAAACGGCACACCGGCTTCACCGGCAATCGCTTTGGCCAAAAGGGTTTTACCCGTACCCGGGCTGCCCGCCAGCAAAATGCCGCGCGGCATCCGCCCGCCTAAACTCTGATAGCGGTTCGGTGCTTTGAGATAGTCGACGATTTCCTGCACTTCTTCTTTGGACTCATCACAACCGGCCACATCGTCAAAGGTTACTTTATTGGAATCGCTTTCCAACAATTTGGCGCGGCTCTTGCCGAACGAGAACGCACCGCCTTTGCCTCCCCCGCCGGTCTGCATCCGCATAAAGTAGAACCATGCGCCAATCAGCAGCAAGACGGGCAGCAGGCTGAAGAACAGGCTGCTCAAAACACCCTGACGTTCTTCCGGCGTTACCTGGACACGGATGTTTTTCGCCAGAAGCCTGTCAGCCAGCTGATAATCCATGGGCGCATTGGTGGAAAACTTGGTTTTGTCCGTGCGCTCGCCTTTAAGCGTATAGCCCGCCAGTGCGGAACCTTCTATCGTTACACTGGCGATTTCGCCTTTATTGACCTGTTGGACAAATTGGGAATACTCAATCTGCCGTGCCTCTTCCCTTTGCGTCTTAACGGCATTGAAAGCCGCCATCAACCCGACTATCAAGGCCGACCAAATCAACAGGTTTTTTACAATGCTCCTCACAAAAACGGACTCCCAAAAATAAATAAAGAAACAGGGGCGGCATTCTAATTCACCCCCGATAGCTTGTCAGCGTTTATTTCTGCCTAGCAGGTAAATCTCGCTGGAACGGTTGCGCGAAGCACCGGGCTTACGCGTCTGCACTGAAGAAAAGGCGGCACGCATCTCCGCCAAAAATTCCGTGTAACCCGCACCCTGGAAGACTTTCACCAAAAAGTGGCCGTTCGTCTTCAAATGGTTGCGTGCGAAATCCAGTGCCAACTCGCATAAATAAAGGCTTTTGGCCTGATCGGTTACCGCGTGGCCGCTCATATTGGGTGCCATATCGCAAATTACAAGGTCCAGCAGCCTGTCGCCGAGCAAAGATTCGAATTGCGCCAAAACTTCATCTTCGCGGAAATCGCCCTGAATAAAGGAAACGCCCGCAATCGGCTCCATAGGCAGAATATCGAGTGCGAACACCGCCCCCTTCTCGCCCGCCAGCTCCGCAGCTACCTGCGACCAGCTTCCCGGCGCGCTACCCAAATCGGCCAACACCGTCCCCGGCTGAATCAAACGGTCTTTCTCGTTTATCTCCAGAAGCTTGTAAGCGGCACGCGCACGATAGCCGTCTTTCTGCGCCTGATGGACGTAATGGTCGTTGACGTGTTCGTTCAACCATGCTTTAGAAGATTTCGAGCGTGCCGCCATTTCAGGTACCCACCGGTATTTAAATTCGTAAAAGCGGGCTATTCTACACGATTTCAGACGGCCTCCGAATGACGGAACCGATGCTTTCGCGTAGAATGCCGCTTTTTTCCGACAAGCATACCGACATGAGCAACAAACCAGACAGCAAACAGCTACTCGAACTGAAGGCGCGCGCCCATCATCTCAACCCCGTGGTCATGATCGGCCAGCAAGGCCTGACCGAATCCGTTATCAAAGAAACCGATGCCGCCCTGACGGCGCACGAATTGATTAAAGTACGCGTTTTGGGCGACGACCGCGCCGAGCGCATCGCGATGTGCGAAGCCTTGTGCGCCGCCACAGACGCGCAACTGGTACAGCATATCGGCAAATTGTTGGTTTTGTGGCGGGAAAATCCGGAAGAAGCCTGAGATTTTATTCCGATTACAGGATAAAGGCCGTCTGAAACTGTTTTCAGACGGCCTTTATCCTTATCCGGCCAATACGGGGAACGCCCCCTTCAAACCGGCCACCAGCATCTGTGTACCGATGACGGCCAATATCAAACCCATCATCCGCGTGACCACGTTCATCACATTTTTCCCCAGCAGGCGCGTGATTTGCGCACCGAAGAGAAACAGCGTGTAAGTGATTAAACACAGCAGGGAAAATGCGCCGACCACAATCAAGGTTCCGGTCAGCGAATCGCCGGCAGACAAGTTCATCGCTGTAGCAATCGTACCTGGCCCGGCGAGCAGCGGCGTACCCAACGGCGAAACGGCCACGTTCATTTTTTCCTGATACAGCACGTTTCTGTCTTCCTGCAGCTCGGCGGAGGCAGGGGTGCGGTGCATAGGCGAACGATTGCCCTGCACCATATGAAAGCCGATTAGGAATACCAAGATTCCGCCCGCTATCCGCAATGCGGGCAAAGTGATACCGAACATTTCAAAGATAAAGCGGCCGGCAAAGGCAAACACCAGCACGATAATAAAAGCTATGATCAAACCTTTACGCGCCACCGCCCGCGCCATTTTCCTGTCGTCGCCGTCAGTCAGGCTGAGATAGACAGGCAGGCTGGATATTGGGTTCATAATGGCGAAAAAGGCCATGAACGCCAAGCCGAACTGATGCAGGTAAAATTCCAACATTTTTTCAAACCAAGATAAAAACGGCCGATTATACCTTCTGCCGGATTACCTAATCAAAAAAGGCCGTCTGAAAAACATTTTCAGACGGCCCCTCCTAATAGCGAAGCTGTAACACCTTATTTCACACGCATAT
This sequence comes from Neisseria sp. P0008.S010, assembly GCF_051962715.1. Lineage (NCBI taxonomy): Bacteria > Pseudomonadati > Pseudomonadota > Betaproteobacteria > Neisseriales > Neisseriaceae > Neisseria > Neisseria sp. P0008.S010. The sequence continues at coordinate 6,208 of NZ_JBQCVA010000038.1, read as the reverse complement.
CGCCGGTTTCAACAAACCGCTGATGCCACGACAAAGCCTCGTTCAGCAAATGCGGCGTATGCAGGCCGCCTGCTTTTTCCGCACGGGCATAGTAGTCGCGCAATTGGTCGCGATAGTCGGGGTGTGAACAGTTTTCGATAATCAGTTTGGCACGTTCGCGCGGAGACTTACCGCGCAAGTCGGCCAAGCCCTGCTCGGTTACCAACACCATCACGTCGTGTTCTGTGTGGTCGTGGTGGGAAACCATGGGCACGATACAGGAAATCGCACCGCCTTTGGCCACCGACGGTGAAACGAAGAACGACAGATAGGAGTTGCGCGCGAAATCACCCGAACCGCCGATACCGTTCATCATCTTCGTACCCATGATATGGGTAGAATTTACGTTGCCGTAAATGTCGGCTTCGATCATGGCGTTCATGCCGATAACGCCGAGGCGGCGGATCAATTCGGGATTGTTGGTAATTTCCTGCGGCCGCAGGATGATTTTGCTGCGTAAAAAATCGATGTTTTCATTGAAACGGTCGAGCGCGTCCGGGCTGAACGACAATGCAGTTGCCGAAGCGGACAACATTTTTCCGCTCAGAATCAAATCCAACATCCCGTCTTGCAGCACTTCGGTAAAACCGGTCAGATTGTCGAACGGGCCGTCCTGCAAGCCAGCCAGCACGGCGTTTGCCACGTTGCCGACGCCTGACTGCAAAGGCAGCAGGTTTTTCGGCAGCCTGCCCATTTTGACTTCGTGCGAAAAGAAATCGATGATTTGTGCGGCAATGCTTTTCGACATCTCGTCCGGCTCGGCAAACTTGCTGTTGCGGTCGGACGCATCCGTCAGAACGATACCGGCGATTTTTTCCAAATCGCAATGCAGATAAGGCGTGGCGATACGGCCGCCCGCCTCGGTCAGCGGGATAGGTTTGCGGAACGGAGCCAAGCCGACGCTGTCGTAAATATCGGCCATCCCCTCCAATTTTTCATTTTGGCGTGCGTTCACTTCCAAAATAACTTTTTTCGCTTTCTGCAGCCACGTTACATTGGTTCCGACGCCGAGGGAGGGAATCAGCTTGCCGTCTTCGGTAATACCGGCCACTTCAATGACGGCCACGTCCATTTCGCCGAAAAATCCCGCGCGAACCTGTTGTTCGATATGCGACAGATGGACATCCATATAGGCGGCATCGCCCGCATTGATTTGATTACGCAAAGTGGGGTCGGATTGGAACGGGCTGCGGAATTCGATGGCGTTCGCACGCGCCAGCACACCGTCACATTCGTCCGCGGTAGACGCACCGGTAATCATACGGATTTTGAAAGCCTCTCCTTTAGCGTGCGCGGCTTCCGCTTTGGCCGCTACCGCACCCGGCACGGCTTTGGGATAACCCGCCCCGGTAAAACCGCTGATGCCGACGGTCATTCCGTTTTGAATAAATTCGGCCGCCTGTTCGGCGGAAATGATTTTTTGACGCAAACCCTCGTGGCGTACGCGTCCTGCCGCATCGCTCATATGATTCTCCTTCGAATAAAACACCTTAAAACAAGGCTGCAATTGAACAGTCCGGCCAAAACCCAAGCCGGTCGGACGGAATATATAGTAAAGCCCGTATAGTGTAAAGTTTCCTCCCTGCCTTGCGAAATTCCGCATCCGTACATCAAAAAACGCAAAAATATGCCGAACGGCAAAACAACATTTTCAGACGGCCTTCCCTTTGCCTCCCAAGCTTGTATAATCCGCTCCTTGTTTTACCGTTCCTTACAGAGAGCCATTATGAAACAAACTTTGAAACTCAGCCTGACCGCACTGGCCGCCGCATGCGCGCTGGCCGCCTGCAAACAAGAAACCTCCACTCCGGCAACATCCGCCGCTTCGGGCTCGGCCGCCAACACCGCCGCTTCTGCCGCTGCCAAAGACGCTTCGGCATTGGGCACGCCCGAACAGCAGGCCAGCTACGCGATGGGTATCGACATCGGCCGCAGCTTCAAGAAAATGAAAGAGCAAGGCACGGCCATCGACATCAAACTCTTCACGCAAGCCATCGAAGACGTAGTGTCCGGCAAAGAAACCCGCATCAGCGAGCAGCAGGCCAACGAAATCATGATGGCCTTCCTGCAGAAAGAACAAGCCAAGGCACAGGCCGCCGCCGATAAAGATGCGCAAGCCGAACTGGCCAAAGCACAAGCCTTCCTGAAAGAAAACGCCACCAAAGAAGGCGTGAAAACCACCGCCTCCGGCCTGCAATACAAAGTCATCAAAGAAGGTACCGGCAAAAATCCGAAACCCGATTCGATGGTCAGCGTAACCTACACCGGCAAACTGACCGACGGCACCGTATTCGACAGCAATGCCGACGCCAAAGAACCGATGGCCTTCCCGCTGCCCGTCATGATTAAAGGCTGGCAGGAAGCCTTGCCGATGATGAAGGAAGGTGCGGAATACACCCTCTACATCCCGCCCGAACTGGGTTATGGTAACGAACCTCCACGCAACTCAAAAATCCCGAAAAACGCCGTGCTGATTTTCGACGTCAAACTGGCCGCCACAGGCGAAATGCCGAAAGACGCCATGGTCGGCCTGCCGCAAGGTCAATAATCAGGCCGTCTGAAACGGTGCGGGCAATTAACGATACCGTATCGCCTTTCCGTTTCGAACATTTACGGCATTGATAGGGCCGTCTGAAAACCACCGCTTCCCTGAAGCGAAATTTTTCAGACGGCCTCAACACACCTAAAACCCACAACATGAAACACACAATTACCCTATCACCCGACAACGAAACCTTTGAAGCCGACGACGGCGAAAGCATCTTGGCCGCCGCGCGCCGCCAAGGATTCAACCTGCCCCACTCCTGCCAAAACGGCATCTGCGGCCAGTGCAAAGCCGAAATCGCCGCCGGAGAATTCGAACAGGGCGAACACGCGGAACAAGCCCTTCCCGCCGAAGAACTGGCCCAAAACAAAATCCTGATGTGCTGCTGCTATCCGCGCGGCGACATCCGGCTCAACGTCCCCGGCTACAACAGCAGCAAAATGCCACCCGTCAAAACCCTGCCCGCACGCGTCGCTTCAGTGGAATACCTGCACGACACCGCCATCCTCAAACTCGACATGCCGAAAAAGCCGCCGTTCGTCTTCCTCGCCGGCCAATACATAGACATCCTGTTGAAAGACGGACACACCCGCAGCTACTCTCTCGCCGGCAGCCCCTCGCAGGCAGAGCAGCTCGAACTGCACATCCGCAAACGCGAAGGCGGCCTGTTCAGCGGCATGTTGTTCGGCAACGACCGGCTGATTAAAGAGAAAACCATCATGCGCGTACGCGGCCCGATGGGGACGTTTACCCTGAACGAAGAAGAGACGCAGCCGATTATCCTATTAGCCACCGGCACCGGTTTCGCCCCCATCCAAAGCATCCTGCTCCGCTTAATCGAACAACAATCGCAGCGGCAGGTTCACCTTTATTGGGGCGGCCGCAACGAAGCCGAACTATATTACGCCGAACAAGCCGCCGAACTGACAGGCCGTCTGAAAAACGGCCGCTTCACGCCCGTACTCTCGCGTGCGGATGAAAGCTGGAACGGCGCGCGGGGCTATGTCCAGCAACAGGTGTTGCGCGACCATCCCGACCTGTCCGCCCATCAGGTATACGCTTGCGGCTCGCCGGCCATGATTACCGATGCGCAGGAAATACTGACGGGGCAAGGCCGTCTGAAAAACGACGCCTTCTTCTCCGACGCTTTTTCCCCCGCCTGATAAGTACGAACGGAAAATAAAAAATCGGCACCGCCGTGCCGAAAAAACCGCGCTGTTTGCGGAAGCAGACCTTACGTCGCCGACGATGCAGCTGAAACGCCAGTTATGGACTGCAGGGCGGGCAAAATCCGCTTCCGCAAACAGCGCGGAATGAAAATTGTATAAACCTAATCACAGGCCGTCTGAAAAGACGGTTTGTTTTTTTCAGACGGCCTGACGGTTCGGATTAGAACTGCATCTGCAAACGCAACCAAGCCGTGCGGCCGGGCTCGTTCACGCGCGTGGTCTGCGTTCCGGCAGAAGGATCGCCGCCTTTGCTGACAAATTCGGCATAGGTTTTGTTGAACACATTGTCCACGCCGCCTTGCAGGGTGGCGAATTTGGCGATGCGCCAGCCGGCATTGAGCGACAGTATGCCGAATCCGGCGGATGCGCCGACGTCTTGGCCGACAATATTACCTTGGCCGACGGCATAGCGTTTTTGCGCTGCCGCCACGCGCCAGAGTGCGCCTGCGCTGAATTTGCCGTTATCCCACGCCAGAGAGTTGTTCCACTCTAGAGGCGGGGTTTGCGCCAACGGACGGCTGTCGGTACGGTTTTTGCCGCGCGTGTAGGCCAAGTTGCTGCCGATTTCCCAGTTGGGGGCGAATTTCCATTTGATTTCGGCTTCGCCGCCGATGCGGTTGGCATCAATATTACGGACGTTGGTCATCATGCCGCGTCTTTCGAGCAGAATGAAGTCGTTGATGCGGCTGCCGAATACGGATACGGAAGCCTGTACGTTTTCGTTTTTCCAAATAATGCCCGCATCAAGCTGGCGGTTTTGCTCGGGACGAACGATTTTGTTTTCGGAATGCAGGCGTTCCCAGTAGTCCGGCCCGCGCTCTGCAATGCCGAAACCGGCGTAATATTTCAGGTTGCCGGCGGTTTGTTCCCAACGCAGGAAGCCGGAATTCAGATTGTATTTCTGATGTTTCAATACGGGGTCGGTAACGCGGTTGGTATCGTAATGCGCTTTGACTTGGTCGTGGCGCAGGCCGGCTACCCATTTTTGGTTTTCGTTACGCTGCCATGCGGCTTCGGCAAACATACCCCATTGCTTGAAGCTCTGGTTTGGCATGAACGGCTTGTGGCGGTAACCGTCGCCGCCGCGTTCCATACGCGCAACGTGCACGTCATCCAGATAATCTATGCCTGTTTGCAGATTGACCGTATCCCAGTCGAAGGTGGCTTTCAGACGGCCTGTATCGGTGTTGCGTTTGGGGTTGTTGGCGTTTTTAATCTGCATGCCCGTGTTATTGTCGTAAATTTTACGCAGGCTGTAGGTGTCCATAACGTGGTCGATTTCGCTTTGACCGTAGCGCAGCTCGAGTTCGCTGAACCAAGGCGTGATGCTGCGTTGGCTGAAGCGGATGTTCCAAGCGTCGCGGTCGAATTTGCTGCCGTCCATCTTACGGTCGGCGTAGGCGACTTTCGCGCGGCTGCGTTCGTATGTGCCGGCGATGGTGGTGTTTTCGGTCGGCGTGATGCCGACTTGCAGCATTTGGCTGTCGCGCTTGAAGTTGGAATGAACGTGGTGGCCGGCACCGTCTTTGTAGTCGTCCGCTTCGTTGTGCGAAATATTGGTGCGGACGTAAGCGTATTTGCCGCCGAATTCCGCTTCGAGCGAACCGTCGCGGCGGCCGTGGCGGCCGACTGTGGCGGACGTGTTTATATTGTAGGGTTTTTCAGAAAAATCAGGATTTTTGCGGACAAATTGAACGGAACCGCTCACCAAGCCCATGCCCTGCGTAACGGTTTGCGGGCCTTTGGTTACAATCACTTCGTCAAAACTGTTGGGATGGATGTACGCGGTCGGCGGGTCCATACGCATACCGCAGCCGCCGTAAATAAACTGGTCGTCCGCATTGACGGACAGGCGCGAACCGCCCAAGCCGCGGAACAGCGGATCGCCCGAGCTGCCGCCTTTGCGGATGATGCTCATATTGGGCACGGACTGAAGCAAGTCCGCACCGTCGCCGGCCGGCATGGGCTGGATGGTGGCTTTCGGGTTGAATTTGACCGTATTGGCCTTTTGCTGCTGCGTGCCGGTAACGACCACGGGCGCAAGTGCGGAATCTTGTTCGACAGGTTCATCGGCTGCCCAAACTTGGGTTAGGGCCAGCGTCAATGGCAGGAGTAAGAAGTGTTGGCGTTTCATAGGAAATTAACTCCATTGTGATTTGTTATATTGAAATATTTTGGGTTTAAATCGCAAATTAAGTTTTTGCAATCAGTATGATTGTATCAATCAACGATACGGAATAACATACGGTAATTACCTGTTTTTTAAATTCTTTTGCCTATTTTTGATTTAACTCAATATTTCTTAACTTGGTTAAGGCCGGCGGATTCGCATTTGAAGTGCAACTTTCCATAACAGAAAAAGGCCAGTATGCGGTAGCATACGGCCTTTCCTGCA
>NZ_JBQCVA010000037.1:0-22101 GCF_051962715.1 Neisseria sp. P0008.S010 | reverse complement strand
AGGCATAGCCGTGATCATCGCCAACCCGCGTCAGACGCATCAGTTTGCCCAATCGCAGTCGCTGACCAAAACCGATGCCAAAGATGCCAAAATGCTCGCCTTCTTCGCACAGATGATGACGTAGAAAGAAGGTTGGCAAACCATGCTCTACCACCCGCCCACCGAAGCGGAAGAAGTGTTGGAAGCATTGGTTAACCGCCGCAACCAACTGGTGGATATGCGGACTGCCGAGAAAAACCGTCTGCATCAGGTTCATGAGACACAAGTCGAAAGCGTCAAACAACTGATTGCCCATTTTGACCGGTTGATTGACGAGTTGGACAAACAAATCGACGACCACACCCACACGCATTTTGATGGCAAAGCCCAAGTGGCGGAGCAAATCAAAGGCATCGGTTCGATAACGACGGCTACGCTGATGGCGATGCTGCCCGAATTGGGACGGCTGTCGCACAAACGGCTAGCGAGTTTGGTCGGCATTGCCCCGCACCCGAGGGAGAGCGGGGAAACCAAATTCAAAAGCCGCTGCTTCGGCGGAAGGTCTGCGGTGCGTAAGGCGCTGTATATGGCCACCGTGGTAGCGGTGCGTTTTGAACCGCTTATTCGGGATTTCTACCAGCTCCTGCTGTCCAAGGGTAAGCCGTATAAGGTTGCCGTTACGGCATGTATGCGCAAACTGCTGACGATATTGAATGCCCGGATGCGTGATTATTTTGCCGAAAACGGTACCACCGAAAACGGTATCCAAACGGCTTGATTTGAGTTTTGGTATTTTTGCCCGACGGGGTGAAAAATACAGTTGCTACCCTTTTCCTCTCCCGGCATTACTAACAATTTTGCATGATTCAGATAATGCCAGAGGAGTTCCCTACCCTACTCCACGAAAAACATCTTTTCCACTTTGCACTTCAACAAATTTCCCTCTTCATTACCTGAAAAGGCCGTCTGAATCTGCTTTCAGACGGCCTCTTTCCCTGTATTTCCTGATTGGATTGATTACGGCAAGGATTCGCTGTAACGCCACTCTCCCAAGCCGAGTTGTTCGTCAAACAGGTTCAGACGGCCTATGGCTACGCGGATCAAGCGCAGGCAGGGATAGCCGGCTTTGGCGGCCATGCGGCGGACTTGGCGGTTTTTGCCTTCGCTGATTTTAATTTCCAGCCAAAAATCAGGCACGGTTTTTCTGACGCGCACGGGCGGGTTACGCGGCCATAATCGGCCGGTTTCTTCCTCGGACAGCAGCCGGATTTTGGCCGGACGGGCGGTAAAGCCGCCTAAGTCCATCGGGCGTTGCAGCAGTTGCAGTTTGTCAGTGTCCGGTATGCCTTCGAGTTGCGCCCAGTAGGTTTTTTCCACTTTGAAGCGGGGCTGGGTAATCCTTGCCTGCAGTTGCCCGTCGTCGGTCAGCAGCAGCAGGCCTTCGCTGTCGGTATCCAAACGGCCTGCGGGATAAAAACCGGGCGCGTCTATGTAGTCTTTCAGACTCGGATGCTTTTCATGCGGGCTGAACTGGCAGATCACGCCGCAGGGTTTGTTGAAGATAATCAGGGATTTCATGTTTCAGACGGCCTTATGCTTCGGCCAGTGCGCGTTGCTGCAGGGCAGACAGTTCGGCAATGCCTTTTTGCGCCAGTTTGACGAGTTTGGCCAGTTCGTCGAAATCAAACGGCGCGCCCTCTGCCGTGCCTTGGATTTCGATGATTTTGCCTTCGCCGTTCATCACAACGTTGATGTCGCTGTCGCAGCCCGAATCTTCGGGATAATCCAAATCCAGCAGCGGTACGCCGTTTACGATGCCGACCGATACGGCGGCAATGCTGCCGGTCAGCGGGTTTTCGGCAATCAGGCCGTCTGAAAGCAGTTTTTTCACGGCCAACGCCAAAGCGACGTATGCGCCGCTTATCGATGCGGTGCGCGTGCCGCCGTCGGCCTGTATCACGTCGCAATCTATCAGAATCTGCCTTTCGCCCAGTTTGGCCATGTCTACCGCCGCGCGCAGTGAACGGCCGATCAGGCGTTGGATTTCCTGCGTGCGCCCGCCCTGCTTTCCGGCCGCGGCCTCGCGCCGCATCCGTGTGGCGGTGGACGCGGGCAGCATACCGTATTCGGCGGTTACCCAGCCCTGCCCTTTGCCGCGCAAAAACGGCGGTACGCTTTCGTCTATGCTGGCGGTGCAGATGACTTTGGTGTTGCCGCATTCGATTAAAACCGAGCCGTCGGCGTGCGGCAGGAAGTTCGGGGTGATTTTGACGGTGCGTAAGGCATCGGCGGCGCGGGATGTACGGGTATAGCCGGTCATGGGGTTGTCCTGTCTGTTGAAAAATGAAAATTATAACACTGCGGATGTGTTATATTGCCCCTGCTTTCACTCGTAAACAGAAACGGAGTAAAAACATGACGATTCACAGTATGACCGGCTTTGCCAATGCGGCCGGCGAATGCGGCGGCAAACGCATCAACCTCGACATCCGCGCGGTGAACCACCGCTATTTGGACGTGCAGTTCAAAATGCCCGACGACCTGCGCCATTTGGAAGGCAGCCTGCGCGAAATCATCGCCGCCTCTGCCGTGCGCGGGAAAATCGAATGCCGCATCCAGATTCAGGCTTTGGAAAACGGGGCGGCCGAACTGCACGTCAATCAGGATTTGGCGGCCGAGTTGGCGGCTTTAAACGAAAAATGGCGCAAGCAGTTCGACGGCTTGGGCAAGCTGACGGTGGCCGATATTTTGCGCTTCCCCGGCGTGCTGGTCAGCCAGGCCGAAGATCAGGAAACGTTTGCGCTGGCCGTGCAAAACCTTTTGTCCGATGCGGTGAAGGATTTTTCCGCCGCCCGCGCCCGCGAGGGGGAAAAGCTGCAGGCTCATATCTTGGAGCGGCTGGAGGCGATGGACGGCATTGTGGATGCGCTGTCCGAACTGTTTCCGCACTTATTGCAGGCGCATTTGGACAAGGCGCGCGCCCGTTTGGCCGAAGCGGTGGAGAATATCGACGAAGACCGCCTGAAGCAGGAATTCGCGCTTTATATGCAGAAAGCCGACGTGGATGAAGAATTCAGCCGTCTGAAAACGCATATCGCCGAAGTCCGCCGCATCGTCACTGAGCAAAAAGGCGGCGTCGGCAAACGCTTGGACTTCCTAATGCAGGAATTGAACCGCGAAGCCAACACATTGGGCAGCAAGGCGATTGCCGCCGAATGCACGCAGGCTTCGGTCGAATTGAAAGTGTTAATCGAGCAGATGCGCGAACAGGTGCAGAATATCGAATAAGCCCCCCTGCCCGCTTTCAGACGGCCTCAAACCGCTTTTGAGGCCGTCTGAAAAAAGCGGCGGGAAACGATGAAACCGAGACGATAAAGTATGCAGAAAATCAAAATCTGGGATTTGCCCGTCCGCGTTTTCCATTGGACACTGGCCGCTGCCCTCGCCTTCATGTGGTTCAGCGCGAAAACCGGCGGCAGCTGGATGGCTTGGCATTTGCGCGTCGGCCTGCTGGTGGCCGCGCTGCTGGTTTTCCGCCTGTGCTGGGGCATTTGGGGTAGCGACACGGCGCGCTTCGCCCGTTTTTTCCGCCCCCTGCAAATCGGCAGCTATTTGCGCGGCACTTGGGACAAACAGGCGCATCCCGGGCATAACCCGTTGGGCGCGTTGATGGTGGCCGCCCTGTTGGCCGCCCTGTTTTTCCAAGTGCTGACCGGCCTGTTTGCCGCCGATGAAAACACTTTCCTGTACCACGGTTATCTGAACGGCCGGCTGGAAAACGGCGGCGAAACCTTCCGCCGCATCCATGTGAATTTTTTCAACCTGTTGGCTCTGCTGGTCGGGCTGCATATCGCGGCCGTTTTGTTTTACCGCCTGTTTAAAAAGCAGGATTTGATTACGCCGATGATAACCGGCCTGAAAGAATGGCAGGGCAACGTGCCGTCCCTGCGTTTTGCCGGAATCGGCGCGTTTGTTGCCGCGCTCGCCGTTGCCGCAGCGGCCGTCTGCCTGATTTGGCTGCTTCGAAAGTAAGCAGGGAAACAAAAGGCCGTCTGAAAACTGTTTTCAGACGGCCTTTTTTCATCCATCACAGGGATTCCGCATCATCCTTGCGCCCGAGCACCATTGCGTCGCCGTAGCTGAAGAAACGGTATTCTTTTGCCACGGCGTGGCGGTAAACCGCTCGGATTTCCTCAATGCCGGAAAACGCGCTGACCAGCATTAGAAGCGTCGATTTCGGCAGGTGGAAATTGGTAATCAAACGGTCGGCAACGCGGAAACGGTAGCCCGGCGTGATGAAAATATCGGTATCGCCCCGCCCTGCTTTCAGACGGCCTGTTTCCCGCGCGGCCGATTCCAGCGCGCGCATCGAGGTGGTGCCGACCGCCCAGACTTTTGTCCCCTCCGCCTTCGCCGCCTCCACCGCCGCCACTGTTTCGGGCGGCACGTCGTACCATTCGCTGTGCATTTTGTGTTCGGCGATGTTCTCCGTCCGCACAGGCTGGAACGTGCCGGCACCGACATGCAGCGTTACCTCCGCCAGGCGCACGCCTTTGGCTTTGAGTTCCGCCAGCAGCGCGTCGGTAAAGTGCAGGCCTGCGGTAGGCGCGGCCACTGCGCCTTGGTGTTTGGCGTACACGGTTTGGTAACGGCTCTCGTCGTCGCCGTCGGCCGCCCGTTCGATATAGGGCGGCAGCGGCAGCCGGCCGTGCTGCTCGAGGAGGCGGTAAACCGTTTCTTCTTCGTCGAAATGCAGGCGGAAGAGTTCGCCTTCCCGTGCCGTCATTTCCGCCCCTATCCCGCCGTCGAACAGCAGCTGGGTGCCGGGCTTGGGCGATTTTGAAGAACGGATGTGCGCCAGCGCGGTGTGTGCGTCCAATACCCGTTCGATGAGGGCTTCGATTTTCCCGCCGCTGGCTTTTTGGCCGAACAGGCGCGCCTTCATGACTTTGGTGTTGTTGAACACCAATACGTCGCCCCTGCCCGCAAGCTGCGGCAGGACGGAAAACATTTCGTCGCGCAAGGGTTCGCCGGGCAACGCCGACAGCAGCCGGCTTGCGCCGCGTTCGGCGGGCGGTTGTTGGGCAATCAGGTGTTCGGGAAGGTCGAAATCGAAATCGGAAAGCTGCATGGGATGGAGGCCGTCTGAAAAAAGCGGGCATTATATCCTTTTCAGACGGCCTCTGCCGCCGTTTCCGCCTGCACAAACGGCCGCGTATGCCGTAAAATAAACGGCATACAAACCTGCCCGAAAGGAACTGCCATGAGCAACCCGAATCAAGAAACCATCACCATTACCCCGCACGACCTGCCCCTGCATTGCAGCGGCCCGCGCAACGAAACTTGGAACGGCCATCCGCGCGTTTTCCTGCCCATCCAATCCAACGGTACCATCGAGTGCCCCTATTGCGGCACCATTTACAAGCTGGAAGGCGAAATCAAACCGCACGGTTATTGAGTTTTGCCGCCGATATGGACACAGGCCGTCTGAATGCTTCAGACGGCCTGTTTGTTAAGAGCGGGATATTCAGCGGTAGCCGGTTTGGATACCGTCGCTTTCTATCGGTTCGAACCATATATCGCGGTAGGCGGCATAGGTAGTGAGATAAGACACCATCGAAAAGAACAGCCATACGGCGACAAAAATATAGGTAACCGCCTTGCCCGGAATGTTACCGAGCAGCCGACCAAGCAGCCAAAATGCCGCCGCCATCAGCAATCCCTGCGTGATGGCGGACAAAGTCAGCGGCAGGATGTTTTTGAAGCTGGCTTTGATGCTTTGGATAATGGCGGCCATCGGCGTTTCGTCCTGGATAAACACCAATACCGGTGCAAAGCCCAATAATTGCTGAACGGTTAAAAACCACAATAAAAACATAAAAATATCGGCCATTCCGCTGAGTGGATTCCACAAACCCAAAGCTCCCGCTATGCCGTAAAGCAGATACCCCCATGCGGCGGCGGCAAAGAACAGCAAAATCAGCAGCAGGATGAATTCGAATACCTTGCCTTCCAAAATCAAAAACATCTGACCGATGCCGGGCGGGCGTTCCTCATGCTCCTGTATCGAAGCCGCCATCAAAAGCCCGCCCGCCTTGAACAGCATATATATGGCCAGCAGTACCAATCCGGCAATAAAGAGATGCTGCGCCAAAGAAGTCAGCGCCCATTCGCAGGCCAGCAAAATAAAGGCAATCCTCATCCACGACAGCGGGTATTCGCGGAACAGAAAAAAACCCTCCATAATCCATTCCACGCCGCGGACGATACTGCGGGACGCGGGTTCGTCCAACAGCCGTTCATCCATTTCCCCCGACGGCTCGGCGTGGAAAAAAACATCATTTCCCATATTTATTTCCTATTCAGTCAAACAGATGTAATAAAATTGCGGCACATATTAGCATAATTTAACCTTAATTAGATATTTTTCACTTTCAGACGGCCTCCCCTGTTCCGAACAGCGGACAGCAACGGCTGCGCGGACAAACTGTTTTCCAAGCAAGGCAGTGCGGTAAGGCCGTATACCCGCCCTTCCATTTCACTATACAATATCGCGCAACACAAAAACGCCCTACCACCATGTCCAAAAAAATCCTCATCATCACCCCGAGCTGGATCGGCGACTGCGTCATGACCCAGCCGCTTTACCGCCGCCTGCACGAACTCCATCCCGGCTGCACCATAGACGCATTCGCGCCCAAATGGTCGATGGCGGTGTTCGAGCGCATGCCCGAAATCAGCCGCGTCATCGAAAACCCGTTCGGACACGGCGCGTTGGAACTGAAAAAACGCTGGCGAATCGGGCGCGAACTGGGCAAACAAGGTTACGACCAAGTTATCGTCCTGCCCGGCTCGCTCAAATCCGCCCTCATCGCCTTCGCCACCGGCATCAAACAGCGCACCGGCTACGTCGGCGAATCGCGCTATTTGCTGCTCAACGACATCCGCAAACTCGACAAAGCCGCCCTACCCCTGATGGTCGACCGCTACACCGCCCTCGCCCATCCGACGCAGGCGGACTTCAACGGACATTCTGACAACCCGCGTTTCACCATTTCCCCAGAAAGCCGCGCCGCCGCCCTTGCCAAATACGGCTTAAACACCGATAAACCGGTTCTCGCCTTCTGTCCGGGCGCGGAATACGGCCCCGCCAAACGCTGGCCCGCATGCCATTTTGCCGAACTCGGCCGCCGCTATCTGGCGCAAGGCTGGCAGGTTTGGCTCTTTGGTTCGCAAAAAGATTTCGACATCGCCGAAGAAATCAACCGACTTTCAGACGACCTCTGCACCAACCTCTGCGGCAAAACCAACCTTTCCGAAGCGATTGACCTGCTTTCCTGCGCCGACACCGTCGTCTGCAACGACAGCGGCCTGATGCACCTCGCCGCCGCTCTCGACCGCAAACTCGTTGCCGCCTACGGCTCGTCCAGCCCCGACCACACCCCGCCCTTGAGCCAAAAAGCCAAAATCGTCAGCCTACACCTCGAATGCTCGCCCTGCTTCAAACGCGAATGCCCGCTGGGACACACCGACTGTCTGAACAAACTCACGCCGGACATGGTTCAAAAAGCGGCGGAGGAATTGGCGCAAACGGAATAAACGGCATATCTGCGGCCTGAGGCACGGCTAAATTTCCGGCATGACTCAATCGTCTGCAAAATTTGTTTTTTTATGTTAAAGTTCGGCTTTAAAAAACTCCGACAGACGCACGGATTCAGGCGGTTTGCCCTGCCTCCGGGCGTCGGAAACCAATCATGATGCAGTCTTGGCAACTACCAGAATATATCGCCGATATCCTTCCAAGCGGCGCACGTCAGCTTGAAAGTGCAAAAGAGAAATTATTGGCATTGTTCCGCTCGCACGGCTACGAACTCGTGCATCCCCCTTTGATGGAGTACAGCGATTCGCTGCTGACCCATATCGATTCGGGACTGTCCCTGAAAACCATCCGCTTTGTAGACCAAATCAGCGGCCGCCAGCTCGGCATCCGCGCCGACATCACGCCGCAGGTGGCGCGCATCGACGCCCACCTGCTGTCGGCCAATCAAGGCATCAACCGCCTGTGCTATGCGGGCTCGGTGCTGCACGCCCGTCCGGAAGGCTTCCTCAACAGCCGCGAACCTTTGCAGGCCGGTGCCGAGCTTTACGGCTTCGACGGCATTGCAGCCGATATCGAAATCATCGGCCTGATGCTGGACAGTTTGGCCTTGGCCGATTTCGGCGACGTGCTGCTGTCTTTGGGGCATATCGGCGTATTCCGCGCACTGGCCGCGTCGGCCGAACTGTCGCCGCAGCAGGCGGAAACGCTGTTGGCCATGATGCAGGACAAAAACGTGGCCGCCGTCCGCGGACAGGTGGAAGCCTGGGCTTTGGACGGCATGTGGCGCAAAGCGTTTTCCCTGCTGCCCACGTTGTACGGCAGCCGCGAAATATTGGCGCAGGCGCGGGAAAAACTGCCGGATTTGTCTTTAATCAGCAAAGCATTGGACGAACTGGAAGCCGTCTGCCAAGCCTTCCCGCAACGGGCGGTTCACATCGATTTGGCCGAATTGCGGGTCGATAACTACCACACTGGCCTGCTTTATGCGGCTTACGGCAGCGACGGGCACGATGCGGTGGCGCGCGGCGGACGTTACGACGGCTTGGGCGGATATTTCGGCCGCAGCCGTCCGGCCACCGGCTTCAGCTTCGACTTGCGCAAGTTCCTGGGCCGCCTGCCCCAAGGCGGACGCCGCACGGCGATTGCGGTGGCGTTGGCCGATACGGCTGATGCGGTGGAAGAAATTGCCCGCCTGCGGGCCGGGGGCGAAACGGTGGTCGTCGATTACGGCATGGAGGCAAACAGCACGCGCGACGGTTCGCGCCGTTTGCTGAAACAGGACGGAAAATGGGTTGTCCTCGGCGATTGAGCCTTTCAGACGGCCTTTTAAAAACGGACAGGCCGTCTGAAAGGCCGCATAAACGTTTCAGACGGCCTTAACATCTTATTTTCAAACATTTCAACGAGGTAATAGTATGGCGCAAAACGTAGTGGTCATCGGTTCGCAGTGGGGCGACGAAGGCAAAGGCAAAATTGTGGATTGGCTGGCCGAGCAATCCGGCGGCGTGGTCCGCTTCCAGGGCGGGCACAATGCCGGCCACACGCTGGTTGTCGGCGGCAAAAAAACCATCCTGCGCCTGATTCCGAGCGGCATCCTGCATGAAAAACTGGACTGCTTCATCGGCTCCGGCGTGGTGGTTTCCCCCGAAGCCTTGCTGGGCGAAATCGACGAACTGATTGCCGCAGGCGTGAAAAACGTGGAAGGCCGTCTGAAAATCGCGCCGACCGCCACCCTCATCCTGCCCTACCACATTGCCTTGGACCAGGCACGCGAAGCATCGAAGGGCGATAAAAAAATCGGTACGACCGGCCGCGGCATCGGCCCGGCTTACGAAGACAAAGTCGCCCGCCGCGCCGTGCGGGTGGTGGATTTGTTCGATGATGAAAAACTGGCGGAAAAAGTACGCGCCAACGTCGAACTCTACAACGTCCAACTCGAACACCTGCATCATGCCGCTCCGGTCAGCTTTGACGAAATCATGGCGAAAATCAACGGCTTTAAGGCACGCATCCTGCCGATGATTCACGATGTCGCCCGCACCTTGTACGAGAAAAACGCCAAGGGCGAACGCCTGCTGTTCGAAGGCGCGCAAGGCACCCTGCTCGATATCGACTACGGCACCTACCCCTTCGTTACCTCGTCCAACTGTTCGGCCGGCGCGGCCGCCGCCGGCGCGGGCGTTCCGCCCCATATGCTGCAATATGTGCTGGGCATTGTGAAAGCCTACACCACGCGCGTCGGTTCGGGCCCGTTCCCGACCGAATTGTTCGACGAAGTCGGCGCGGGTTTGGCGCAGCGCGGCAACGAATTCGGTTCGGTAACCGGCCGGCCGCGCCGCTGCGGCTGGTTCGATGCCGCCGCACTGAAACGCTCGATTCAGATTAACGGCATCACCGGCATGTGCATCACCAAACTCGACGTGATGGACGGTATCGAAGAAATCAAAATCTGCACCGGCTATGAATTCGAAGGCAAAACCATAGACATCCTGCCTTTCGGCGCAGATGCCGTGGCCAAATGCAAACCGATTTACGAAACGCTGCCCGGCTGGAAGGAATCGACTTTCGGTGTGAAAGAATACGACGCGTTACCGGAAAACGCCAAGCGTTACCTGAAACGGATTGAGGAAGTCTGCGGTGCGCCGGTCGCCATCATTTCCACAGGCCCAGACCGCGACGAAACCATCCTGCTGCAACATCCGTTTGCCTAAATGGTTTGAACGCCAAGAGGCCGTCTGAAAGCCCTGCATCGGCTTTTCAGACGGCCTCTTTCTGTTTTTAATCCGCTTTGAATCAGTATGGCAGGGCGAAGCCGTGTCTTTCCGTTTGCAGTCAATCCGCTAAATCGGCGGGTAGCCTTGAAAACCGATTTCAGACGGCCTGCCGTGCGGATTCGGTGTCAAGATGATGCGGTGTTTGCCGACGCGGTCCAGGGCAAGCAGGTTGTCTACGTCTTTCAGATTGTCTTTGTGTTGTCGGGCATGGCCGGGTAAAAGGGTGTTCAGGGCTTTGGTTTTGGCTTCGGCAGGATTTGCGGCGGCAAACAGACCGAATGCGTGCGCTTCCGCAAGCTGTCCGGCCAAATAGCCACCGACGTTGGCGAAATACAGGCGCGGCGCGTTTTCAGACGGCCTTTCATCTTCGGCGGGCTGTTCGGAGACAGTAATGTCATAGCCGTCCGCCCATTCGACAATCTGCCAGCCGTCGATGTGGATTTTGTCGACATCGCCGAACCATGCGGCCTTTAGCGCGGGGACGGCCTCTTGGTAGTTGTCGCAAACGACAAATTGGATGTCGTGTACTTCGATATTGGAGCGGCCCGCGTTGCCGCCGAGATAGAACATGTAGAGTTTGGGCATGGGGTGTTTGATTCCGGGCGTTCAGACGGCCTGCCGTCATATTGCACGGTTTGATGGAGATATAGTGGATTAAATTTAAATCAGGACAAGGCGGCGAGACGAAGGCAGTACAAATAGTACGGCAAGGCGAGCCAACGCTGTACTGGTTTAAATTTAATTCACTATAAACAGGCGGATTATAAGGGATTGCCCTATAATCGCGGCTCTTTATTTTTTATTTTCAGACGGCCTCTATCATGAGTATTTACGCCCTCAAACCCAAATTCCAAAACCTGCTGCGCCCGCTGGTGCGTGCGCTTTATAACCGCGGTGTAACCGCCAATCAGGTTACGCTGGCGGCTTGCGCGGTGTCGGTCGCGGTCGGGCTGCTGCTGTCGCTCGGCGCGCAGGTTCCTGCCTTGTTTTGGCTGTTGCCCGTGTGGCTGTTCGTCCGCATGGCGTTGAACGCGGTGGACGGGATGCTGGCGCACGAGTTCGGTCAGCAGTCGGCATTGGGCGGTTATCTGAACGAAATCACCGATGTTGCCGCCGATGCCGCGCTGTATCTGCCTTTCGCCTTTATCTCCCCTTTCGGCGGCCTGCAAATCACCCTGTTTGTCTGGCTGGCGGCGATGACGGAATTTTGCGGCGTGTTGGGTCAGGTACACGGCAACGGGCGGCGTTATGACGGGCCGTTCGGCAAGAGCGACCGCGCGTTCTTTATCGGCGTACTGGCGGTGTGGTACGCTGTGGCGGGCAGCTTTCATGTGGTTTTCCACGCCGTCATGTGGTTGGCCTGCGCGGCATTGGTTTACACCTGCTATAAACGCGTTGCCAATGGTTTGAAGGCCGTCTGAAAATAGCTCCCCCCTCTTCCATTCCATTGATAAAACGACAAATTTTATGCAAAAAACTTCGCACATCCTCCCTTTACTGCTCACGGTTTTCATTGCCGCACTCATCGTCTGGTCGGGCATCAATCCGTCCGACCGCGCTGTTTGGTACGCAGAAATCATCCCCGTTTCCATCGTATTTGTCGCGCTTATCGCCACTTACCGCCGCTTCCGCTTCAGCAATTTGGCTTATGTTTTCATGAGTTTCTGGCTGATTATGCACACCATTGGTTCGCATTACACCTTCGCCGATGTCCCCTTCGATTGGGCAAACCGCCTGCTTGCGCCGTTTTTAGGCGAAGGGCGCAACCATTTCGACCGCGTCGGCCACTACATTATCGGTTTCTACGCCTATCCGATGGCGGAATGGTTGTTGCGCCGCAAACTCTGCCGCCCTATCCTTGCCCTGTTTTTCTCTTTGTTCTTCATCATGAGCGTGGCGGCGGCTTACGAAGTCATCGAATGGCAGTATGCAGTGATTGACGGCGGCGAAGCGGGGCTGGAGGTGCTCGGTTCGCAAGGCGATATTTGGGACGCGCAAAAAGACATACTCGCCGATACGCTGGGCGCGCTGACTTCCTTGCTTATCTTCCTGTTTACCCGGCCTGACAAAAAACAAATTTCTAGCGAAAAAGGATGAAATGCGGTTGATAATGTTGCGTTTGATTCGATTGCTGTTTTGCCGCCGTTGAGACAGTTTAAATAAGGGAGGCAGTCTGAAATTGTGTTTTTCAGACGGCCTCTACCCTTCTCCCATCTATGCTGCTCAAGCGGCAATACCCAATAACCCGGCCAGTTGCGGCCAGTAAAACAGGCAGGCGATGGCGCAGACGGCGATGGCGATGCCTGCCGCATTGACGGTACTGATTTTTTCTTTGAAGGCGGCCGCGCCGACGAGCGTGCCGCAGACGATGACGCCGATGTTCATACCGGCAAACACCAGCGTGGGATTGTCGGACATGGCCTGATGGGCGCGGATATAGGAGAGGATGTTACCGAAGTTCAGGCAGCCGAGCAGCAGGCCGCCCAAGATGCCGGAGGCCGTCCATTTACTGCCTTTGGCAAACAGGCGGCCGAACATCAGGATGCCGGCCAGGCAAAAGGCCACGAGGAGGTTGCCGGGTACGGCCGTACCGCTTTTGGCCACTTGTTTGAACAGGACATCAATGATGCCGTAACCCGCCCAAACGGCCAGCAGCAACCCGGCACTCTGCCAGCCGCCGCTTTTTTTCCCGCCTTCATGTTTCCACAGCAGGCAGAACAGCGCGGTAAATGCGAGGACGAGGCCGATAAGGCGGCCGCGCGACAGCTGTTCGCCGAACAGCAGGAACGAGGCCAAAACGGGGATGAAGAGCGACAGCCGTTGCGCGGCGTCGGATTTGACGATGCCTGCCGCATCCACCGCCCTGCCCATGACGACGAACACCGTCGGCAGCAGCACGCCCAAGGCGGCAAACAGCCACCAGGTGGACAGGTATTGCCGCCAGTTTGCAGTGTCCGGCTGCAAAAACAGCACGGTGAGGCCGACGGCGGCGATGTAGTTCACGCCTACCGCTTGTTCGAGGTCGATTTTTTTCTTTTTGGCGATTTTCAGCAGGACGGATACCGCCACGCTGCAACAGATGCTGATGATGAGGTAATACATAATCCGCTTTTTCTTTCCGCTTCCGCTAAATTTTCAGACGGCCTGACGATGGTGCGTTCAGGCCGTCTGAAAAGCGTTTGTTTAAGGGCGCAGTTCGGGCAGTACGTTCAATATGGCCGATAGGACGGCCTCGCCGAGCCGCAGGGACCGCTGGCCGTTCCAGCCGAAATCGTCGTCGGGCAGGTTGTGGTTGTCCTTAAACGGCATTTCCAACGTATAGGCCAGGCAGTCGAAGGTATTGCCCACCCAGTTTGTCGCCATGGAGAGGTCGGCTTGGCCGGGCCGGTCTTTTTCGTAGCCGTGCTCGTCTTGGAAATCGGGGCTGGCGGCGGTAAAGGCGGCTTTGAAGCGGCTTTCCAATGCGGCAATGCGCGGGCCGTAGCCGGGCACGCCTTCGGTTCCCGCCACGAAAATGTAAGGCAGCCCTTCGTCGCCGTGGATGTCGAGAAATAAATCGACACCGGTTTCCCGCATTTTTTCGCGGACATAAAACACTTCCGGGCTGCGCTCTTCGCTCGGTGAGAGCCATTCGCGGTTGAGGTTTGCGCCGGCGGCATTGGTACGCAGGTTGCCCAAGGCCGAGCCGTCGGGGTTCATATTTGGCACGACGTAGAATGTGGCACTGTCGAGCAAGGCGCGCGCGGTCGGGTCTTGGGGGTCGAGCAGGCGGGCGAGCAGGCCTTCGATAAACCATTCGGCCATCGTTTCCCCGGGATGCTGGCGGGCGATAATCCAAATTTTCAAATCGCTTTCAACTTGGTTGCCTATGGTCAGCAGATTGATGTCGCGCCCTTCGACGGTGCTGCCCAAGTCGTCTATCTGACACAGGCCGCTGCCTTGCGCGTCGCCCAGCAGGTTGAGGTGCTGCTCGGAGGAATAGGGTTCGAAATAGGCGTAGTACACGCTGTTGGACAGGGGCGTGTGTTCGATGGTCAGCACGCCGTTTTCGTAACGGGTGGGCACGCAGAACCAGTTTTGGCGGTCATAGGAGGCGCGCGCCTGATAGTCTTCCCAGCCCGACGGATAGGCGGACGAGGCGGCGTTTTCAAAGTGCATGACGCAGTTTTGATAAGCCGCGCCCTGAAGGCGGAAATAAAACCATTGGGCGAAATCCGAAGCATTGTCGGGACGGATGGAAAGGCGGATGTTCTGAGGGTCGGCCAGGTCGTGCACGATGACCGCGCCGCCGTCGAATCGGGTGGAGATTTTCAGCATAAAATGCCCGGAAAGAAAAAGGTTGGAAACGCGGCATTATAGGTTCTATCGCCAGCCTGCGCCATCTTTCAGACGGCCTTTCCGCTATAATCGGGCCGTCTGAAAAATTGGAAAAGATATGAAACTGACTTTGATGTTCCGCGAATATTGCAGCTTGTGCCACGCCATGCGCGACCGTTTGACGGCTTTGCAGCAGGAGCGGCCTTTTGAATTGGAAGTGGTGGATGTGGACGACGATCCGCTGCTGGAGGAAAAATATAACGAGCTGGTTCCCGTGCTGTTGGACGGCGATAAGGAAATCTGCCATTGGCATTTGGATGAGGAAAAACTGCGCCGTCATTTGGACGAAGAGGCCGTCTGAAAAGGCGGCATGAGAATTTCAGACGGCCTTGATGCTTCAACATATGTCTATAAACAAAAAGGCGGCAACCTAAAAAGGCTGCCGCAATACCTCAAATCAGAGATTTACGCTTCACAAACAATACAGGCTACAGCCTGTACTTCATCCGCACAGCTCAACTCTGCGCGGACAAAGAGGATAAAGGCTTTTCAGACGGCCTGACGGCGAAGGGATGGAAGAAGACCGCAGGCCGTCTGAAAACCTTATTGTTTAACCATGGGTCAGTGGAACTGGTTCATGGTGTTGTCTTTACCGCCCGCTTTCAGCGCGGCTTCACCGGCAAAGTATTCTTTGTGGTTGTCGCCGATGTCCGATCCGGCCATGTTCTGGTGTTTCACGGTGGCGATGCCCTGGCGGATTTCCTGACGCTGAACGCCTTTCACATAAGCCAGCATGGCTTCGTCGCCGAAGTAACCTTTCGCCAGATTGTCGGTGGACAGGGCGGCGGTGTGGTAGGTCGGCAGGGTAATCAGGTGGTGGAAAATACCAGCCTGTGCGGACGCGTCGCGCTGGAAGGTGCGGATGCGCTCGTCGGCTTCTTTCGCCAATTCGGTTTCGTCGTATTCGGCACTCATCAGTTTGGCGCGGTCGTAGGCGGACAAGTCTTTGCCTGCATCTTTCCAAGCATCGAATACTTGCTGGCGGAAGTTCAGCGTCCAGTTGAACGACGGGCTGTTGTTGTATACCAGCTTGGCGTTCGGAATCACTTCGCGCACGCGGTCGATCATTTCTTTGATTTGGCCGACATGCGGTTTTTCGGTTTCAATCCACAGCAAGTCCGCACCGTTTTGCAGCGAGGTAATGCAGTCCAGCACCACGCGGTCTACGCCTGTGCCTTTTTTGAATTGGAAAAGGTTGCTCGGCAGGCGGGTCGGTTTGATGGTTTTACCGTTGGTGTTCACAATCACGTCGCCGGCTTTGATTTGGCTCAGGTCGGTGATTTCTTCGCCTTCCAAGAAGCTGTTGTATTGGTCGCCCAAATCGCCCGGCCGTGTGGAGAAGGCGATTTGTTTGGTCAGGCCTGCACCCAAGGAGTCGGTACGGGCGACAATCACGCCGTCGTCCACGCCCAATTCCAAGAAAGCGTAACGCACGGCATTGATTTTGGCCAGGAAGTCCACATGGGGAACGGTTACTTTGCCGTCTTGGTGGCCGCATTGTTTTTCGTCGGATACCTGGTTTTCAATCTGGATACAGCAGGCACCGGCTTCAATCATTTTTTTCGCCAGCAGGTAGGTGGCTTCCGCATTGCCGAAACCGGCATCGATGTCGGCGATAATCGGCACGACGTGGGTTTCGAAGTTGTCGATTCTGCCTTGGATTTCGGCAGCTTTGGCATTGTCGCCTGCGGCACGGGCTTCGTCCAAAGCGGTAAACAGCAAATCAAGTTCGCGGGCATCCGCTTGTTTCAGGAAGGTGTACAGCTCTTCAATCAATGCGGGGACAGAGGTTTTCTCGTGCATGGATTGGTCGGGCAGCGGGCCGAATTCGGAACGCATACCGGCAACCATCCAGCCGGAAAGGTAGAGGTAGCGTTTGTTCGGGGTTTGATGGTGTTTTTTCACCGCAATCAGTTTCTGCTGTCCGATAAAACCGTGCCAGCAGCCCAAAGATTGGGTGTAGTTGGCAGGATTGGCATCGTATTCGGCCATGTCGCGGCGCATGATGGCGGCGGTGTATTTGGCAATGTCCAAGCCGGTTTTGAAGCGGTTTTGCAAACGCATGCGGGCAACGTATTCAGGGGTGATGGCTGCCCAACCCTGGCCGTGCGCCTCTTTGACTTGTTCTGCTGCTTTGATTTCTTCCTGATAATTAGCCATTGTGATGCTCCTTTACTCTCTTCAATTTGGTTCTGATAAAAACGCCGCAACGCTTTTGTAATGGCGTGTAGTCGAGCGGCTTGACGTGAATTTACCTGCAAATTTTATACTTGCCAAGTATGTTTTTTTGATTTGATTGGGGATTTTTTCTTCTTCGGGAGTACGTTTAAGCGGATATTTGATATTTTCCCGCCAAACTCAGGGGCAAACGTGTATTTTATGGCCTCGTTTCCTAAAATTTAGGCAGTTTTTTGTTATTTTAATGTTATCAAAGAAGGTTTTTATTTTATAAACCGATGTGTTTCAGGTAATTAAATATCGCCTTATGTGTAATGACTTGTAGTTTTATATTATCCAACCATATCGGAATGAAAAATATGATTCCGGATATTTCCCGTAAACCGGCTTTATTGAAAAAAACCAATATTTTCCAGAAAATAAAATTGGGGCTGTACTAGATTAACCCTAAATTCCACACCAATCCCGCAAGATTTTAAGCTGTTGAGACGGTGTGCCGAAGTTAAACCGAAATTCGCATTCTTTCAAGAACAGCGGGAAGGATTTGCGATCAATTCCGTTGTATTTGCGCAAGACGCGTTTTGCCTGATTCCAAAAATTCTCAATGCCGTTCATGTGGTTCTGACGGTCGGCAAACGCTTTGGAATGATTGATGCGGTAATGGATAAAACCGCTTACGTCTAGCTTGTCATAGCTGCTCAGACTATCGGTATAAACAATGCTGTCCGGCATGATTGTCTGTTTGCTAACAGGCATCAACGTATCGGACTTGGCATTATCTACGACAACGGTATAGACCCGTCCGTTGCGTTTCAGAATGCTGAAGGCAACCACTTTTCCTGCCGCGCCGCGACCACGTCTGCCTTTACGCCGTCCGCCGAAATAGCTTTCGTCCAACTCGACAGGGCCCTCAAAAACCTCATCGGCAGCCAAGGCCAAATGATGGCTGATGACCATACGGATTTTGCGGTAGAACAGGACTGCCGAATTGGGATGGATACCCAAAATATCGGCGGCAGAACGGGCGGTAACTTCGAGTACAAAAAACCGGAGCAGTTCTTTCTGTACTTTTTTCTTTAATTTGCAGTGTGTTATCTTCATATTTCGAGGGTAACATATCTACTAATCTAGTAAAGTCCCATAAAATTTGCATCGCGAAAAGCCGAAAAGCCGAGGCGGCTCAAGCAATTCTGCAAAGTCGGGCAACATTTTGCCGGTTTGAATTTAATTCGCTATGGTTTACAATCCGCCGCTTTGCAAAATGTGGTTCGCAATCCTCCCACAATAAAAAACTAAGGAATTTTCTATGACGCGTTCTTCTGAAGAGTTGCGGGGCATCACGCTGCTCGGCAATCAGCACAATCAATACAAAACCGAATATGCGCCGGAAGTTTTGGAAGCATTCGACAATAAGCATCCCGACAACGATTATTTCGTCAAATTCATCTGCCCCGAATTTACCAGCCTGTGCCCGATAACCGGGCAGCCGGATTTTGCCACCATACACATACGCTATATTCCGGGGAAAAAAATGGTGGAAAGCAAATCCCTCAAGCTGTATTTGTTCAGCTTCCGCAATCACGGTGATTTCCACGAAGACTGCGTCAATATCATCATGAAGGATTTAATCGGATTGATGCAGCCGAAGTATATTGAAGTGTTCGGCGAATTTACTCCGCGCGGCGGTATTGCCATCCATCCGTTTGCCAATTACGGCCAGGAGGGGACGGAATTCGAACAATTGGCGCGCGAACGCCTGTTCAAGCACGATATGCTATGAATGCGGATATACGCGGATTCAGTGTTTTGCAACAACGAAAGGCGTTGTTCTGGCTGGTTTCCTTTCATATCGCCGTAATTGCTGCAAGCAATTACTTGGTGCAGTTTCCTTTTACCGTTACCTTGCCCAACAGCTATGAGGTGCATTCCACTTGGGGTGCATTGAGTTTCCCGTTTATTTTTCTGGCCACCGATTTGACCGTCCGCATATTCGGCCGCAGGCCTGCGCGGCGGGTGGTTTTTTTCTCCATGTTTCCCGCACTCCTGCTGTCGTATGCCATATCCGTGACTTTCCACCAAGGCATCTGGCAGGGGACGGCGGCATTGGCTGAGTTTGACGGTTTGGTATTCCGCATTGCCACCGCCAGTTTTGCCGCCTATGCTGTGGGGCAGTTGCTCGATATTTTTGTCTTCGACCGTTTACGCCGTCTGAAAAGATGGTGGGTGGCACCGACAGCTTCCACTTTTGTCGGCAATGCGGTCGATACCCTACTCTTCTTTGCGATTGCCTTCCATGCCGGTACGGATGCCTTTATGGCGGAAAATTGGCCTCAGATTGCGGTTGTGGATTATTTGTTCAAGCTGGTTATCTGTACGCTGTTTTTCCTTCCGGCATACGGGTTGATGCTGAATATATTGGTAAAGAAAATAACGGTGCTGCACGACGGGCGGTAATGTTTGCCGTACCGGCCGCGATTGCCGGACGGCGGTTTTATTAGGTTGATGAATATGATTAAGGCTGTTTTATTCGATCTCGACGGCACGTTGGCCGATACCGCTTTGGATTTGGGCGGTGCATTGAATGCTTTGTTGCGCAGGCACGGCCTGCCGGAGAAAAGTATAGAAGATATCCGCCCTGTTGCCAGTCACGGCGCAGGCGGTTTGATCGGATTTGGTGCGGGCATAGGTAAGGAGCATCCCGAATACGGCCGGTGGCGCGAGGAATATCTGGCCGAATACGAGCGTTGTTTTGACCGCGACACGGTTTTATTCGACGGAGTCAATAAACTGATTGGCGAATTGAACCGACGCGGCCTGAAATGGGGCATCATCACCAACAAGCCGAAAAAGTTTACCGACCGTTTGGTACCAAAACTCGGCTTTTCTATCCCGCCGCAGACAGTGGTCAGCGGAGATAGCTGCGACGAAGCCAAACCTTCGGTCAAACCCATGCTTTACGCCTGCGAACAAATCAATGTGCACCCGCAAGAGTGCCTTTATGTCGGTGATGCGGAGCGCGATATGGAGGCGGGCAGGAATGCGGGAATGAAAACCGTCTTAGCCTCGTGGGGATACATTGCAGAAAGCGATCGGACGGATACTTGGCCTGCCGATTTTGTGGTCGAGATGCCGCCGGATATTTTGACTTTGCCACCTGTTGCAAGCCTTGCTTGGCCGGATAAACGGCAATAAGGAAAAGGCCGTCTGAAATATGTTTTCAGACGGCCTGTGTACTTCAAATCAAGCTTAGGCGGCAAAACGGCGGGCAACTTCGTCCCAGTTTACGATTTCCCAGAAGCCGTTCAGATAGTTCGGACGGCTGTTGCGGTAGTCGATGTAGTAGGCATGTTCCCATACGTCGCAAGTCAGCAAGGGGGTGTTGTCGCTGTTGAGAGGAGTAGCGGCGTTAGAGGTGGATACCAAATCCAATTCGCCGGCCGGCGTTTTAACCAACCATGCCCAGCCGGAACCGAAAGTGCCGGCGGCACAGGTATCGAACGCTTTTTGGAAGGCTTCGAAGCTGCCCCATTTCGCATCAATGGCAGCGGCCAGTTCGCCGGAAGGCTTGCCTTGGCCTTTGGGGGTAAAGCCCAACCAGTAGAAAGTATGGTTCCAAGTTTGTGCCGCATTGTTGAATACGCCGCCGGAAGATTTTTTAACGATTTCTTCCAAAGGGGCATGTTCAAATTCAGTGCCTTTGATTTGGTTGTTCAGATTGGTGATGTAGGTTTGATGGTGTTTGCCGTAGTGGTATTCCAAGGTTTCTTTGGACAAGTGCGGTTCCAAAGCATCCAAGGCATAAGGCAGTTCTGGCAGTTTGTGTTCCATAGTGATACTCCTGATATTTTTATTCGATTGATTGTGGCGGCCGATTCGTCCCGGCCGGAAAAGGCCGTCTGAAAGACAGAGGCTTAGCGGATTTTACCCGTTTCGGCATCGGAAACCAATTAAACTTTTATTTGCCCGCCATAGCATCGGTCTGATGGGAAAGTAGAAAAACTCAAGGCAGAAGCGGCAGAATCCGATGCAACATCCCCGTTTTGCCCTTTTCAGACGGCCTGAAACCTTTGTTTGCCGTTATTCGGATGGCTCGCTGTCTTTTTTGGATACAGGCTGAGGTCCCAAGCCGAAACGCTTTTCATAATCCGACGCTTCTTTATGATCGCGCTCCTCCATACCGAAAGCGCTCGCATTGACCCAAATCACTAAAACGGCCACGATAATTGAAAATACAGAAATAATTGCCCAAAACATTGTTTTTCACTCTTGATTTCGTTATTGGAAGGCCGTCATTCTACGCCGATTAACGGCGATGTACCAAATCCGCTATAATCCATCGATTTACACCAACCACGCGGTTCGCAAACCTCCCGCGTTACCAAAACTAGGATTCACCATGCAAAACCAACAAGCCTTGGTCATCTTCTCCGGCGGCCAGGACTCCACCACCTGCCTGATTCAGGCGATTCAAACCTACGGGCGCGAAAACGTCCAAACCATCACCTTCCAATACGGGCAACGCCACGCCGTCGAGCTGGAACGCGCCCGCTGGATCGCGCAGGATTTGGGCGTCAAACAAACCGTACTCGACTTGAGCCTGATGCAGCAGATTACGCACAACGCCCTGATGGACGACACCGCCGCCATCGAAACCGCTTCAGACGGCCTGCCCAATACCTTCGTGGACGGACGCAACGCCCTGTTCCTGCTCTACGCCGCCATCTACGCCAAAGGACAGGGCATCAGGCACATCATCGCGGGCGTGTGCGAAACCGACTTCTCCGGCTATCCCGACTGCCGCGACGTGTTCGTCAAATCCATGAACGTCACCCTCAGTCTGGCGATGGACTACGCCTTCCAAATCCACACCCCGCTGATGTACCTGACCAAAGCGCAAACTTGGGCGCTGGCGGACGAAATGGGCGTGCTGGACTACATCCGTGAGCAGACCCACACCTGCTACAACGGCATCGTCGGCGGCTGCCACGAATGCCCGAGCTGCGTGTTGCGCGAGTGCGGGCTGGCGGAATATTTGGAAAGCCAAAAGGCCGTCTGAAAAATAAACAACTGCAAGCCGCATATGTCTCAATTACATTATGAAATACCCAAATAAAACATATTAGACCTCTTGCGAAAATATTCATCCCATCGCATTAATCAGTCCTGCAATCAGATTTACCCTTAACCCGAACC
>NZ_JBQCVA010000036.1:0-22314 GCF_051962715.1 Neisseria sp. P0008.S010 | reverse complement strand
AAACCTGTTGAAAGCGGCTAACAGGCTAAGTGCGCCTGTTGCCGCTTAAAATGTGGCCCGGATGCCTGATTATGGGGCGTCCGGGGAGGATTAAGGGGGTATTTGGGTAAAATCAGGAGCAATTAGGGGCGAAAACGGCCGAAAACCTGTTTTTTGGTTTCGGATGTCGGGGGAAGGGCTTTTTGCAAAGGTCTCGGCCTCTTTGTCAGGACTCCGGATTCTGCCTTATTCTCACTGCACCTGTTTGCTGCTCAGGCTTTTGGCAATTTTCACCAATTCGACAAACTCTTCCTGCAGGCCGAAGGGATCTTTGCCTTTGGCCTGTTTGGCCATTTGTTCGATGGCGTCCCAATCCAGCTTGCCGTTGTATTCGCCGCCACGCAGTGCTTGGGCGTAAGACGCGGCGGCCAGTGCGAGGCGGGTATCTTCATCGGCCTGGGCCAGCGGGATGCTGATGGCGGGAACGGCCTGCTCGATGAGTTTGCTCGTGCTTTGGCCGGGCAGTTTGTAACGCACTTTGACAAAGGCGTATTCGTTTTTGCTTCCCGATGCCGCCGGGGCTTTTTGGTAGCGCGAGTCGTTCAGCCAGCCTTGTTTGCCCTGCGGGATGATTTCGTAAATGGCGGTTACGCTGTGGCCGGAGCCGATGTCGCCCGCATCCACTTTGTCGTTGTTGAAGTCTTCGTTGCGCAGGGTACGGTTGGTGTAGCCGACCAGGCGGTATTCCTTAACCGTGGCGGGGTTGAATTCGACTTGGATTTTCACGTCTTGGGCCACGGTGGCGAGGGTGGAGGTCAGTTGGTGCTGCAGGACTTTTTTGGCTTCTTTTTCGTTGTCGATGTAGCTGTAATTGCCGTCGCCCGCATCGGCGATTTGCTCCATCATGTCTTCGTTGTAATTGCCCGTGCCGAAACCCAGCGTGGTGAGCGAGATGCCGCTTTTGCGTTTTTCGGCAACCATGGATTTGAGGGTTTCGGTGTCGGATACGCCGACGTTGAAGTCGCCGTCGGTAGCCAGCAGAATGCGGTTGATGCCGTTTTTAACATAGGCTTTTTGCGCCTGTTCATAAGCCATTTTCAGTGCGGATTCGCCCGCTGTCGCGCCGCCCGCCTGCAGTTTGTTGATGGCGCGCAGGATTTCGTCTTTATTGCGGCCCGAAGTCGGCGGCAGGACGAGTTCCTCGCCTGATGCGTAGGTAATCAGGGTAACTTTGTCTTGAGGACGCAACTGTTCGGTTAGGATGCGCAGGGTTTTTTTCACCAGGGGCAGTTTTTCGGGGCTGTTCATGCTGCCGGATATGTCCACTAAGAAGACCAGATTGGCGGGCGGCAGTTCCTTTTTCGCCAAGTCTTGCGCCTGTATGCCGATTTTGATGAGTTTGGCTTCGTGCTGCCACGGCGAATCGATGGTTTGGGTATGGATGGCGAAGGGGTGCCCGCCGGTCGGCAACGGGTAGTTGTACGGGAAGTAATTGACGATTTCCTCTATTCTGACCGTGTCTTTGGGCGGCAGTCTGCCGTTGTTTAAAAAGCGGCGTACGTTGGCATAGCTGCCGGTATCGACGTCGATGCTGAAGGTGGAAACGGGTTCTTGGGCAACGGCTTTTACGGGCTGGTCGGGCTGTTTTTGGTAGCGTTCGGTATCGGCGGCAGGCCGTATGCTTAGGGCTTCTTGTCTGAACGGACCAGTTTCGGCTGCATACTCGGCATGGCGCATGACCATCATTTTATTGGCAGCCTGCGGCATTATTCGCTCTTTTGTTCTTGCCGAGCCGGGTAGCTGTTGTTGCGGCGGGTTGTGCGTGCCGCAGGCAGTGAGGGCGAGTACGGCCGCCATCACGGCGGTTTTAAGCAGCGGGTGCGGTATGGTGCGGTTGGTTTTTCCGATGTCCATTGAATGTCCTTTCATGTCGGGTTTGCTGTTTGGACAGGCAGGTCAGCCGACGGGCTTTTTGCCGTTCCAGTTGTTGAAGGGGTTGTTTAATTCGGTTTCTATGGTTTCGTATGCGGCAGTATCTGTGATGCCGCTGTATTCACCGTCGAACAGGTCGTTCCAGATTTCCTGGCAGCGTTGGCGGATATCGGCCGGGTTTGTGCCGTCCAGCCAGTCGTCCGCGCAATCGCGCAGTGTTTCGTCCGACCAAAAGTTCAGGCCGTAGCGGAAGCTCTCTTTGATGCGGAGTTGGCGGGCGTGGAAGTATTCTTGAAACAGGGGCGGAGGTATCCGTTTACCCAGCGGCGCACGCTGTTGCGGTCGGCAAAGTTCAGGCTGCACAATTCGGTGTATTCACTGTCGCAGCCTTCGTAGCCGTATGCTTCGTAAATGGTTGAAATATCGAGAAAGAAACGAAGGTAGTTCGGGCTGATTTTATAGGTTTTCATGATGTTGCAGACCATAAAAGGCCGTCTGAAACATGGGTTTCAGACGGCCTGCCGTTTATTTCGGTTCGGGTATTTGGAAGGTTTGGCGCAGGTAGGCCAGGAAGGTATCGTTGTCGGTCATGGTTTTGCCCGGGCTGTCGGACAGCTTGGCGACGGACTGGCCGTTGCATTCCACCAGTTTCAAGACAATGTTCAGCGGCGTGTGGCCGAGGTCGTTGGTGAGGTTGGTGCCGATGCCGAAGCTGGTTTTGAAGCGGTCTTTGAAATATTGGTGCAACGCCCATGAACGTTCGATGTCGAGGCCGTCTGAAAAGGTAAGCATTTTGGTGCGGCTGTCGATTTTGAGTTTTTTGTAGTGGGCATAGGCTTTGTCGCCCCATTCGTAGGGATCGCCGCTGTCATGGCGCAGGCCGTCGAAGAGTTTGGCGAAGTAGAGGTCGAAATCGCGCAGGAAGGCGTCCATGCCCACTACGTCTGTCAGCGCGATGCCCAAGTCGCCGCGATATTCGTGTACCCAGGCTTCGAGTGCGGCCGTCTGAAAATTGCGCAGGCGCACGTCTAAGGCCTGGAATGCCTGCAAAAATTCGTGCGCCATCGTGCCGATGGGGGTCAGGCCGAGTTTTTTGGCCAGATAAACGTTGCTGGTGCCGCGAAAGATTTCGGGTGCGGCCTGGTGGAAGGTGCGGATGACGTGTTCCTGCCACTTAAGGTTGTAGCGGCGGCGGGTACCGAAGTCGGAAATGAGAAACGGCGGGTCTGCGGGATTTTGGCTGTCGGCGAAGGTTTTCAGGCGGGCCGCCTTTTCTTGCAGGCGGCGTTCGCCCTCGGCCAGCACTTCGGGCGTTTCCAAACGGCGGAAGTAGAGTTCGTTGACGATGGCCAAGATGTAAATTTCAAAGAACATGGCCTGTATCATCGGCCCTTCGACACGGATGTGCAGTCGGCCGGCCTCGTCGGCCGTTACCGTTACGAAGCGGCGTTTGAGCTGGAACAATTCAAGATAATCGACAAAATCGCTTTTGATGAAACGCAGGCCGCGCAGGTAGTCCAATTCGTCCTGCGTGAGTTTCAGGGTGCACAGCGCGTCGAGTTCGGCTTCCAAATCGCTTTTGATTTCCGCCAGCGGGTAAACGGTGTCCGCATTATTGCGGCAGCGGAATTCGTATACGCCGTGCGCCTGCGGAAATTGGTGCAGCACGACTTGCAGCATGGTGAATTTGTAAAGGTCGGTGTCGAGCAGGGAGTGGATGATGGGGGCGCGGGACACGGTTTTCTCCTTTTGCGTTGGATGAGGGCGCATTAAAACATGTTTGCGGTGAAATTACTAATAAACTGTCGGGCGGGTTGAATTGTCCGACGCGGCACGGCGTCGGTATGGTTTGCCGGCCTATATCGGAATTGCAAAATTATGAGAATGATAGCTATAATTATTTATTAAGAAGACAGCAATATCGTTGTCTATTTTTCCGTTTCGATTTTAAGGAGAAGAGTGATGAGCACCCGTACCGAACACGACACCATGGGCAATGTCGAAGTCCCGTCCGAAGCCTATTGGGGCGCGCAGACCCAGCGCAGCCGCAACAATTTCAAAATCGGCGGCGAAACCCTGCCGCAGCCGTTGATTTATGCTTTGGCGCTGGTGAAAAAAGCCGCCGCCGCGACCAATGTTTCCCTTGGCAGGATTAAGCCTGAACAGGCGGATTTGATTACGCAGGCGGCGGATGATGTGTTGAACGGCAAGCTTGATGGGCAGTTCCCATTGGTAGTGTGGCAGACCGGTTCCGGCACGCAGTCCAATATGAACATGAACGAAGTGCTGGCAAACCGCGCCAACGAAATCGCCGGTACGGGTTTGGCGGCATATCAGCCCGTCCATCCCAACGACCATGTGAACCACGCGCAATCGACCAACGACGCGTTCCCGACCGCCATCCACGTCGCCGCCGCGATTGAAATCAACCGCCACCTTATTCCGGCGGTAAAAGCCCTGCGCGACACCTTGGACAAAAAAGCCAAAGAATTTGCCCCCATCGTCAAAATCGGCCGCACCCATTTGCAGGACGCGACGCCACTGACTTTGGGACAAGAATTTTCCGGCTACGTTTCTCAGCTCGACCACGGCTTAGGCCGTCTGAACGACGCGCTTAAAGGTTTGTACGAACTCGCTTTGGGCGGCACGGCAGTCGGCACGGGTTTGAACAGCCATCCCGAATACGCCGAAAAAGCCGCCGCCAAACTCGCCGAACTGTCCGGCCTGCCGTTTGTCAGCGCGCCGAATAAATTTGAAGCCTTGGGCGGACGCGATGCCGCCGTTGCCGCTTCGGGCGCATTGAAAACGCTGGCGGCAAGCCTGAACAAAATCGCCAACGACATCCGCTGGCTGGCAAGCGGCCCGCGCTGCGGTTTGGGCGAAATCAAAATCCCCGAAAACGAGCCGGGTTCGTCCATCATGCCGGGCAAAGTCAACCCGACCCAATGCGAAGCGATGACCATGGTGTGCTGCCAAGTGTTCGGCAACGACGTCACCATCGGCATGGCGGGCGCGTCGGGCAATTTCGAGCTGAACGTCTATATGCCCGTTATCGCCTACAACCTCTTGCAATCCATCCGCCTCTTGGGCGACGCGTGCAACAGCTTCAACGAAAACTGCGCCGCCGGCATCGAACCCGTGCCGGAAAAAATCGACTATTTCCTGCACCATTCCCTGATGCTCGTTACTGCGCTGAACCGCAAAATCGGCTACGAAAACGCCGCCAAAGTCGCCAAAACCGCCTATAAAAACGACAAGTCGCTGCGCGAAACCGCTGTCGAATTGGGCTTGCTGACAGGCGAAGAGTTTAACGAACTGGTCGTCCCCGCCGATATGGTTCATCCACG
Organism: Neisseria sp. P0008.S010; assembly: GCF_051962715.1. Classification (NCBI taxonomy): domain Bacteria; kingdom Pseudomonadati; phylum Pseudomonadota; class Betaproteobacteria; order Neisseriales; family Neisseriaceae; genus Neisseria; species Neisseria sp. P0008.S010. The sequence continues at coordinate 17,056 of NZ_JBQCVA010000036.1, read as the reverse complement.
CTGATTGGTAAGGGCAAACGAAAGGCCGTCTGAAAACCCAAACGGGTTTTTCAGACGGCCTTTTTCAAGCAGGCTTACTTGGCCGCCGAGGCGGTGGAAGCGGCTTCGGCTTTGGCTCCTTCTGCCGCGCCTTCACCCCAGATGGCGGGGTATTTGTAGCCGGCGAAGCGTTTGTGGGCATAGGCTTTGAACTCATCGGAATTATAGGCCTCGGTGATGTCTTTCACCCATTGGCTGTCTTTGTCGGCGGTTTTGACGGCAGACCAGTTCACATAGGCGAAGCTCGGTTCTTGGAACAGGGCTTCGGTCAGTTTCATGCCGCTGCTGGTGGCGTAGTTGCCGGTAACGATGGCGAAATCGACATCCTGACGGCTGCGCGGTAGTTGCGCGGCTTCCAGTTCGACGATTTTAATGTTTTTCGGGTTGGCGGCAATGTCGTTTTTCGATGCGGTTAGCGGATTGACGCCTTCTTTGAGTTTGATCCAGCCGACGTTGTCAAGCATCACCAGTGCGCGGGCGAAGTTAGAAGGGTCGTTCGGTGCGGAAACGCTGCTGCCTTCTTTGACTTCGTCCAATGATTTCAGTTTGCCCGGGTAAATGCCCAAAGGTGCGGTGGGCACTTGGAAGACTTCGGTCAGGTCGAGTTTATGTTCGGCTTTGAAGTTGTCCAGATAGGGTTTGTGCTGGAAGACGTTGATGTCCAGCTCGCCTTCGGACAGGGCGAGGTTGGGGCGGACGTAGTCGGTAAATTCAACCAGTTTGACGTTGTAGCCCTTTTTCGCCATGGCTGGTTGGATTTGGTCTTTCACCATGTCGCCGAAATCGCCGACGGTGGTGCCGATGACGATGTCTTTCTTCTCTGCGGAAACGGCGGGGGTGCCGGAAGCGGCCTGCGTGCCGGATGCTTTGTCGGAACCGCCTTGGCTTTGCCCGCCGCAGGCGGCCAGCGCGAGGGCGAGGGCGGACATTGAGAAGGTTTTGAAGAATAAGCTTTGTTGCATTTTTTGCTCCTTGATTGATGCGGGGTGGGAGGCCGTCTGAAAAAGGCAGATGCGTTTTCAGCCGGCCTGTATGGTTATTGGGAAAAGGCATGATTTTAAACGATTTGTCAGTCGGAGGAAACGAAATGGCAAGGCGCGGCCCGGTTTTACCGGATGCAGACGCTCGATTTGAATTTTCCGGCGTTTCACACGATAGGCCGGGCATCGTCATACTGCCGTTTCGGATTTTCAGACGGCCTCAAAACCAAGCGTGGGGAAGACGGGTTTATCCAAATCCGATGTCGAATCCTATGCTTTCAGACGGCCTTTTCGGCTTTTAACGTTTGTCTAATTTTCGCGCCAACGCGTTGCCGATGCTTTGAATTAGGATAACGAGCAGCACGAGGAGGGCGACGATGAAAATGATGACTTCGGTTTGGTAGCGGTAGTAGCCGTAGCGGATGGCGAGGTCGCCCAAGCCGCCGCCGCCTATCATGCCTGCCGCCGCGCTGTATGAGAGCAGACCGATGGCGAGGACGGTGATGCTGGAAACCATGCCCGCGCGCGCTTCGTTCAAGAGGACTTTGCGGACGATGGTAAGCGGCGATGCGCCCATGGCGGTGGCGGCTTCAATCACGCCTTTGGGGACTTCGCGCAGGTTTTGTTCCACCAGTCGGGCGAAGTAAAACAGGCCGGACACGCTCAATACCAGCGAGGCGGCAATCGGGCCGATGGTGCTGCCGACGATGGCGCGGGTGGCGGGTATCATGGCAATCATCAGGATGACGAAGGGGAAAGCACGCATCAGGTTGACTAAGTTGTCGAGCAGGAAATTTACCGGCTTGTTGTAATGCAACTGGCGGCTGGAAGTTACGAAAAGCAAGACGCCCAAGAGGGTGCCGAAGATGACGGCAATCGTGGTGGACAGCCCAACCATGACGAAGGTTTCGCCCAATGCGTGGACGATTTCGTCTTTCATACCGACGATGGTAGAAACGGCTTGTTCGAATGTTAAGTCTGCCATATCAGTCCTCCCGAATCAGTTCGCGCCCGATTTCGGATTGGGCGTGGATTTGGTTGCCGCGTACTTCGACGATTTCCACCACTTTTCCTTTATCCAAAAGGGCAGCGCGGTCACACAGGCGGCGGATGACGCTCATTTCGTGGGTTACGATGACGATGGTAACGTTGAAGCGTTTGTTGATGTCTTCCAAACATTCCAAGACGCTGCGCGTGGTGGCGGGGTCGAGGGCGGAAGTGGGTTCGTCGGCGAGGATGACTTGGGGTTTGGGTGCGAGCGCGCGGGCGATGCCGACGCGCTGTTTTTGTCCGCCGGAAAGCTGGGCGGGGTAGTGGTCGGCGCGTTCGGTCAAGCCGACGATTTCAAGACATTCTTTGACACGCTCTTTGATTTTTTCAGACGGCCATCCGGCAATTTCCAAAGGAAAGGCAACATTGTCGGCGACGGTGCGGTTGCTCAAAAGATTGAACTGCTGAAACACCATGCCGATATTCTGCCGCGCCTGACGCAATGCTGCGGCATCGAGCGCGGTCAGCTCTTGTCCGCACACATTGACCTTGCCGCTGTCGGGACGTTCCAACAGGTTAATCAGGCGCAACAGGGTGGATTTGCCCGCGCCGGAATAGCCCATCAGACCGAAGATTTCGCCGTCTTGGATTTCGAGGCTGGTCGGCTCGACGGCGGCAAAACGGGTTTTGTCGCGCGTTTGGTAATGTTTGGAAACGTTGTCCAGGATAATCATAATGTCATACTTGAATAAACGAAGCCCGATGTACACGACAACGGGCTTTAAAAAAACAGCTTAATAAAAACTCTGTAAGCTTTAGCTGTTGTATAGCGGAATCCGTGCAACGGCAACGATGCCGGCCTGCCGTGTCCGTACTGTTCGTACCGTTTTCGGCCTGCCGCCTGTTAATCGGTTGCGCGGGGATTCGGCTATAACGCCCGCAAGCTGTATCAAATCGGCGTGTCTGTCAATTTCGGTGATTAAACTGCAAGTTAGCGTAAATGTCAAATGCTTGTTTGCAGGTTGCCCGCCTTGTATGGGCGGTGTTTTGTACAGGCCGTCTGAAAAAGGGTTTCAGACGGCCTATCCGATACCCGGGCGGTTATTTCATGGCTTTAACCAATGAATCGACATTGTAACGGATCATGCCGGTGTAGGTGTTGGCCGGTGCGGTCTTGCTCAATGCGTCGGAGTACAGTTTGCCGCCGATGGTGCTGCCTGATTCTTTGGCAATGCGTTCGAGCATCCGGGAGTCTTTGATGTTTTCGGTAAACACGGCTTTGATGCCTTCTTGTTTGACCTGGCGGATGAGGGCGGCGACGTGTTTGGCCGACGGTTCCGCTTCGGTATTGATGCCTTGGGGCGCATAGAATTTAATGTTGTAGCGTTTGCCCATATAACCGAAGGCTTCATGGCCGGTCAGTACTTTGCGGCGGCCGGCCGGGATGCGGTCGAACTGCGTTTTGGCATAGGTATCGAGCTGTTGCAGTTCTTTGGTATAGCTTTGCAGACGCTGGCTGTAATAGGTTTTGTTTTGCGGGTCGGCCTTAATCAGGGCTTCGGCAACGTTGGCCGCGTATTTCGGCATCAGGGACGGGTCGCTCCAAACGTGCGGGTCGTAGCGGCCGTGATCGTGGTTGTGGCCGCCGTGGTCGTGATCATGGTCGTGGTCGTGATCGGCCGTCATGGCTTTGATACCGGCGGCGGCTTCGGCGTAATTGACTTTGCTTTGTTTGACGGCACGGGTCATTTCGCCCGATTCGAAGCCCAGCCCGTTGAGCAGCACCAGTTTGGCCGAACGGATTTTTTTGATGTCGCCGCTGGTGATGTTGTAAACGTGCGAATCTTGGTCGGGGCCGACGAGGTTGGTGACGGCCACTTTGTCGCCGCCGATCTGTTTGGCGACGTCGCCCAAAATGCTGAAGCTGCTGACGACGTTCAGCGGTTCGGCAGATACGCTGCCTGCCACCAAAAGAGCGCACAGGGACAGTTTCCAATGTTTCATTTCTAATCCTTTCTTAGTGGGCGGCGGAACGGCTCCGCCGTATTGTGGTTTGAACGGTGCTTCTTTATCCGTACGCAGGCCGTCTGAAAGGCTTGTCCGGATAGGTTGGATAAAACGGCTTTTTAGAATTGCCGGTGGCGGCTGCGGCGCAGCCATTTGGTCAGGAGGCCGCCCTCCCAACCGAAGATGACCGACAGTGTGTACCAGCCGCCACAAAACAGGATGATGGCCGGGCCGGACGGGATTTCGACGTGGTAGGAAAACAGCAGCCCCGCCAGCCCGCACAGCAGCGCGAAAATGACAGAAAGCAGCATCAGCATACCCATGTTGCGCACCCACAGGCGGGCGGTAATTGCCGGAATCATCATCAGGCCGACCGCCATCAGCGTACCCAAAGCCTGAAATCCGGCCACCAGGTTCATGACGACCAAGACGAGGAAAATCAGGTGCCACAGTCCGCCTTTGCCGTTTACCGCCCTTAAAAACAGGGGGTCTATGCTTTCCAGCAGCAGCGGACGGTAAATCACGGCCAGCGTGACAATCGTGGTGCTGGCGACGGAAGCGACCAAAGTCAGGGCGGGCAGGTCTACGGCCAAAATCGAGCCGAACAACAGGTGCAGCAGGTCGATATTGCTGCCGCCCATGCTGACCAGCAGCACGCCGATGGCCAGGCTGGTCAGGTAGAAGGCGGCAAAGTTGGCGTCTTCCTTCAAATCGGTAAAGCGGCTGACCAGGCCGGCCAGCAGGGCCATCACCATGCCGGCGACAAAACCGCCCGCACTCATGGCGGGCAGGCTGAGGCCGCCTATCATATAGCCGACGGCCGCGCCGGGCAGAACGGCATGGCCGAGCGCATCGCCGACCAGGCTCATGCGCCGCATCACGAGGAATACGCCCACGGGCGCGGCACTCAGTGCGAGGAATACCACGGAGGCCAAGGCGTAGCGCATAAAATCAAACTCGGCAAACGGTTCGATCAGCCATTCGTATAAGTTTATATCCATGTATTTTTGTTTTTTATTGATGCGGTTATGTTTCCGCCGAAACGGCCCGAAGCGTGGGAGGCCGTCTGAAAAAGGCTGTCAGGCAGCGCACCATTGCGCGTAATCGTGTTTTTGCATGGCGGCGTTGGCCTGTTGCAGAAAGCTGTCGGTCAGCACGTCTTCCGTTTTTCCGGCCGCGATTTTTTCCCGCGCGATGAGCAGGGTGTTCGGGAAATAGGCGCGCACTTGTTCGTAGTCGTGCAAAACGGCGATGACGGCGCGGCCTTCGTTGTTGCAGTGGCGGAGGACGTCCAAAAGGGCGTAAGTGGTTTTTGCGTCCACCGCGTTGAAAGGTTCGTCGAGCAGCAGGAATTTGGCATCCTGCGCCAGCATCCGCGCAAACAGTACGCGCTGGAACTGGCCGTTGGAGAGGTGGCCGATTTGCCGGTGGGCGAATTTCGCCATTTCAACCCGTTCGAGTGCCTGCATCACGCGTTTTTTTTGCGCCGCATTTACGCCGCCGAAAAAGCCGATTTCGTACCACAAACCCATGGCGGCCAATTCAAATACCGTCATCGGCTGGCTGCGGTCGATGTCGGCCTGCTGCGGCAGGTAGGCGATGTCGCGGCGGGCGATGCCCTGCCACGACACTTTGCCCGTATTGCATTTGAGCAGCCCCATCACGGCCTTGAGCAGGGTGGATTTTCCCGCGCCGTTGGGGCCGAAAATCGCCCACATAGAGGCATCGTCGAACTGCATGTCCACATGGTGCACCGCCGGTTTGCGCTGGTAGCTGACGGTCAGGTTTTCGATTGCGATCATGATGATGAGGTCGCCCAGAAATAAACGCCCCATACGACGGCCAAAGCCGTGGCGGCCAAAAGCAGCCGCCGGGGTAATCCGCTTAATAAAATATTCATTTTCTGCTGCCGGCCGTTTCAGACGGCCTCTGTGCCCAGCCGCGCGGCTGTAAATAAAGATTCGCATGATACTGTGTAACAGTTTCTTTGTAAATCCGAGCTGCGTATAATCCGCGGCTTTTTGGGAGCCTGCCGTGAGCGAACCGTATCTGAACGACAAACTGAATCTGGAAACCGCCCGCATTGCCTGGGCGGATTTGCAAGTCCATTTCGCGCGCGGTGCGGCGGTGTATGTCGCTCCCGAACTCGATTTGGTTGCCGTTGCCCGGCTGGTTGCCGACGACGACGGCCGTGAAATTTCCAAGCTGATGGCGGAAGGGAAGTTCGGCATGGTCAGTGAAGCACAGGCCGCCGCGTTTTGGGCGGAAAACCGTGAAATGTGGGCGGTGGTGGTGGCACCGTGGGTATTGGTTCAGCCGGCGGGGTAGGAAAACAGCCGGACAGCGGAAAGCCAATTTCAATAAAGTAAAAAACACTCGAAACAGCGTTTCAGACGGCCTTCTGCCCGTACCGCATCAGCGTCATGCCGCCGACCGCCGCCGCGCAGCCCGCGACCAGCGAAATATGCAAAGGTTCGCCCAAAACCCACGCCGAGCTGAGCATGCCGAAAATCGGCACGAGCGTAATATATGCCGCCGCACTGCCTGCACCCAAAGTCTTCACGCCTTCGAAATACCACGCGTAGGCCAATACCGTCGCGCCGATGACCAGCCATGCCAATGCCGTCCAACCGCGTGCATCCATCGCCGCCATTGCCTCAAACGGCAATCCGTCCGTCCACAACGCCACCACCGACAACATCAGCGCGCCGATGAACGACGTTGCCGCCGTTACCGTCAGCGCGTCTATCCCGCGCAAGACCGCGCGCCCGATTAAAGTATAAGCCGCCCAACAGACCACGCAGCCGAAAATCAGCCACTCCCCCGCCTTGATGCCGCCCGACAATACCGCCAACGGCTGCCCTTGCGTTACCGCCGTTATCGCACCACAAACCGCCAGCAGCATACCCGCCAAAATCTTCGCATTTAAACGTTCGCCGAAAAGCCAAGCCGCCAGCAGCAGCGTCAACACGGGATTCACCGCCACAACCACCGCCGCCTTGCCCGCCGGCATCGCCTGCAAACCCAGCATGAAAAACACCGCATAGCCGCACACCCCGACGGAAGCAGCCACCGTCAAGCCCAGCCATTGCCGCGCCGACAAAGCCGCTAAGGTTGCAAACCTGCTGCGCGCAAACAACCAGCCCAACAACAAAACCGAAGCCAGTACAAACCGAACCGCCCCGCCCGTCAGCGGCGGCAGCGACTGACCCAGCATCCGCCCCATCGGCCAAGACGCACCCCACAATACTGCCATCCCCAGCAGTTTCAAATGTACAGAATAACGTTCCATCTCATTCCTTTATCAACAAATGGCCGTCTGAAAACCGAAATTCAAGTTTTCAGACGGCCTTTCAGTGCAGCTGCTGCAAACAGATTACTTGGGCTGCCAAGAATCTTTCAGCGTGACCGTGCGGTTGAACACGGGTTGCCCGGGGCGGTGGTCTTTGCGGTCGGTGACGAAATAGCCCAGCCGCTCGAACTGCCAGCGGCTTTCGGCGGGCAGGTTTTTGGCTGCAGGTTCGGCGTAGGCGGTGATTTCTTTGACCGATTCGGGGTTGAGGAAATCGGTGAACGGCAGATATTCGCCGTCTTCGCCGCGCACGGCATCGGGGCGGGGTTCGGTGAACAGGCGGTCGTACAGGCGCACGGTGGCGGGCACGGCGTGTTCGGCGGAGAGCCAGTGGATAACGCCTTTTACTTTGCGGCCTTCGGGATTTTTGCCCAAGGTGTCGTAATCCAAGCTGCATTTGAGTTCGACGATATTGCCGGCGGCGTCTTTCACCACTTCGTCGCACTTCATCACATAGCTGTGGCGCAGGCGCACTTCGCCGCCGAGGGTCAGGCGTTTGAAGCCTTTGGGCGGGTTTTCGCTGAAATCGTCGGCTTCGATGTAGAGCGTGGACGAAATCGGCAGTTCGCGGCTGCCCATGTCTTCGCGGTTCGGATGATAGGGCGCGGTGCGGCTTTCGGCCAAGGCCGTCTGAAAATTGGTGAGCGTTACTTTGAGCGGATTGAGCACGGCCATCATGCGCGGGGCGGAGTTTTCCAACTCTTCGCGAATCGCGCCTTCCAACACGCTCATATCGACGATGTTTTCAGATTTGGAAATACCGGCACGTTTGGCAAACAGGCGCAGGCCTTCGGGCGTGTAGCCGCGGCGGCGCATACCGGAAATCGTCGGCATACGCGGATCGTCCCAGCCGGCAACGTGGCCGTCTGAAACCAGTTGGTTCAGCTTGCGTTTGGACGTAATGGAATATAAAAGCTCCAAACGGGAAAACTCGTATTGGCGCGGGCGGGTGGCGTGCGGCGCGGGGATGTTGTCCAACACCCAGTCGTACAGCGGACGGTGGGCTTCAAATTCGAGCGTACACAAGGAATGCGTGATGCCTTCGATGGCATCGGAAATGCAATGCGTGTAGTCGTACATCGGGTAGATGCACCATTTGTCGCCGGTATTGTGGTGATGGGCGCGGCGGATGCGGTAGATAACGGGGTCGCGCATATTGATGTTGCCTGCCGCCATGTCGATTTTCAGGCGCAGGGTTTTGCTGCCGTCGGGGAATTCGCCGTTTTTCATGCGCGTGAACAGGTCGAGGTTTTCTTCGACACTGCGGTCGCGGTAAGGGCTGTTTTTACCCGCTTCGGTCAGCGTGCCGCGGTATTCGCGCATTTCTTCGGGCGTCAAATCATCGACATACGCTTTGCCGTCTTTGATTAAACCGACGGCGTAGTCGTAAAGCTGGTCGAAATAGTTGGAAGCGAAACGCGGCTCGCCCGCCCAATGGAAACCGAGCCACTCGACATCTTCTTTAATGGCGTTGACGTATTCGTCGTTTTCTTTTTCGGGGTTGGTATCGTCGAAACGCAGGTTGCACAAGCCGTCGTAAATATACGCCAAACCGAAGTTCAGGCAGATGGATTTGGCGTGGCCGATGTGTAGGTAGCCGTTGGGCTCGGGCGGGAAACGGGTTTGGATGGCATTGTGTTTGCCGCTTTTGAGGTCTTCTTCGATGAGGGTGCGGATGAAATGGTTGTCCGCAAATTGGTCTTTGTTGAGCATGTTTTTTCTCGAGGGTAATGTTTTCAGACGGCCTAAAAACAGGGAATGAATTTTCCGGCGATTGTACCTGAAAGCGCAGCGGCTTCACAGCGGGGGAGAAGCGGCGATATGGGGCGGAATGGGGATGGGGCCGTCTGAAAAACGGCTTTCAGACGGCCTTCAATATCAATTTATGAATCGGAAGGGTGGTTTTCCGTTTGCGCCTGTCCGGATGTTTTGCGGTCGATAAAATGAACCAGTTGATTGCAGGTCCAAACGAAGGCGATGACGGTTAGAAGCGATACGGGGTCGATCATAAGCAGCCATATGGTGCCGAGAAAGGACCAGCGCAGCGAGGCCCAGAAAGCCTGGAGGGCGGATTTGTCCAAGGAGAGCAGGCGTGGGCGGGAAGCGGTGCCGACGATGGCGGCAATCAGTGCTCCGGCAAAGAAAAGGGGCAGGCCTATCCATAAAAAGCCGGAACCGTGTCGGTTGAAGCGGGGATCGGCGGGGTCGGTGTAGGCATCCGAGCCGTTTGCCATCATGATAAACAGCAGCCAGAATCCGGCTGCCGCCCACAGGCTGCCCGCGAGCGTGGCCGGACGGATGCGGCGGGGAAACAGGAGGTAGGGCAGGCTTGCCGAGGCAAACATGGCCAAGCCTGCTCCAAATGCCCAGCCGAAATGTTCGGGGATGACATGGCTGCGCCATGCCGCTGCGGCGGGGATGACGGCCAGGCTGCCGATGAGGGACAGGTTGGCAAAACGGGCTTCGTCGATATGCGGTGTTTTCATGTCCGGCGTTTTTAAAAACGTTCGTCTTTCCCCAGATAACGCCATTTGCCCGGCGGCAGCGCGCCGAGTTTTACCTGCCCCATGCGGATGCGTTTCAGGCCGGTAACGCGCAAGCCGACGAGTTCGCACATGCGGCGGATTTGGCGTTTTTTGCCTTGTTTGAGGATGAAGCGCAGTTGGTCTTCGTTTTGCCATTCAACTTTGGCGGGACGCAGTTTTTCGCCGTCCAGGCTCAGGCCGTGGTTGAGCAGGCGCAGGCCTTCTTCGCTCAGGCGGCCTTTGACGCGCACCAGGTATTCTTTTTCGATGCCGCTGTCGCCGCCGATGAGTTGTTTGGCGATGCGGCCGTCTTGGGTGAGTACCAGCAGGCCGACGGAGTCGATGTCGAGCCGGCCGGCGGGAGCCAGGCCTTTTTTGTGGCCGTCGCGGTAGGGGATGCGGCTGGTGTCGCCGTCCCAGCGGTTTTCGGCGGTGATGAGTTCGACGGCGGCGCGGTAGTCTTTTTCGGGCTGGCCGCTGACGTAGCCGACGGGTTTGTTGAGCAGGACGGTTACGCGCTGTGCCTGTGTTTCGTGAGCCTGCTTGGCCAGTTCGATGCGGTCGGAAGGCGTGACTTTTTGGCCGAGTACGGCGGTTTGGCCGTTCACTTTGACCCAGCCTTGTTCGATATAGCCGTCGGCTTCGCGGCGGGAGCAGAGTTTGAGTTCGGCCATGCGTTTGGACAGGCGGACGGGTTCTTGCGGGTTCATTAAGACTTCCTTAATGGTTGAGCCCCCGCCCTTGGGGGGGCGGCGGAATCGGAATGAATGTGTAGCGGGCGGCACAGGGTGTTGTGCTTTGTGTGTTGAAACGTCGCGTTTTTTGTTTTTCAGACGGCCTTTGTTCAGCGGTTGCTGCCCGCCACCATGTCGAGCAGGAACAGGCGGCAGTCGAGATTGCCGTTGTAGAGTGGGATTTTGCGTTTCGGGTTCAGGCGCATCAGTTTGGGCATGTCGCGGTCGCCGGTAAACATACCGATGGTCCAGCCTGCGTAGTGCTGCTTCAGCCAGCCGCCCAGTTGGGGGTAGAGTGCGTGCAGGGCTTGGATTTCGGCTAGGCGTTCGCCGTAGGGCGGGTTGGACAGCATGATGCCGCCTTGGCCGTTCGGCCGTGCGTCTTGCGCGTCGCGGTCGGTGATGTCGATGAAGCCGTCCACTTCGGCGAAGCGGGCGTTTTGCCGTGCGGCGCAGGTCATGGCGCGGTCGTTGTCGGATGCGGCGATGTTTTCAGACGGCCTGTTTCGGGCGGCTTCCCGTGCCTGTTGTTTGATGCGCTGCCACAGGGCGGGGTCGTGTTTTTGCAGTTTTTCAAAGCCGAAACGCCGCATGATGCCGGGTGCGCGGTTCAGGGAGATGAGCGCGGCTTCGATGGCGATAGTGCCGCTGCCGCAGAAGGGGTCTTGGAAGGGTTGGCTGCCGTCGTATCCGGCCAGCAGCAGGAGGCCGGCGGCCAGGTTTTCGCGCAGCGGGGCCTCGCCGGTATCTTGGCGGTAGCCGCGTTTGAACAGGGCTTCGCCCGATGTGTCGATGAAGATTTGGACGGTTTTGTCGTCGAGGAAGGCGTGTATGCGGATGTCGGGTCGTTGTTTGTCTACGGACGAGCGTTCCCCGAAGCTGTCGCGCTGGCTGTCGCATACCGCGTCTTTGATTTTCAGGCCGACGAAGGCGGGGTTTTTGATGCGGGCGCGTTTGCTTTCCACATGAACTTTGATGCTGTCCGCTGGGGTGAACCAGTCTTGCCAGCGGATGTTGCGCGCGGGTTTGTAGATGTCGTGTTCGGTGCGGTAGGGGGCTTTGGTCAGGCGCAGCAGGACGCGGCCGGCGGTGCGGCTGTGCAGGTTGGCGCGGTAAACTTGTTCGATGCCGCCGGTGCAGGCGATGCCGCCGTCGGTAGGTGCGAGGTCGGTGCAGCCTTGGGCGGCAAGTTCGGCGTGCAGGACGCTTTCTAGCCCGCGCGGGCAGGTAACGAATAGGGAGTAGGTGGTCATGGTGTTTGAGGGCCGTCTGAAAGGCATGGATTATAGCGGAACGGGGAAAGGCCGTCTGAAATGGTTTTCGGCTCCGTTTTCAGACGGCCTTTGTTGCGGATGCGGATGTTTCGGTTTGAAGGGTCTGTTTTCTGCCGCAGGGCGGGTTTCAGACGGCCTTACATGCCTTCCATGAGTACGGTGTCGATGCAGTCGCACAGGGCGTGCACCAGTACGATGTGGTTTTCCTGGATGCGGGCGGTGCGCGGGTGGGGGACGTTGAGCAGGATGTCGTTGTCTTTGAGCATGGCGGCGATTTTCCCGCCGTCGCGGCCGGTGAAGGCGAGGATGCGCATGTCGCGTTCGTGGGCGGCTTTAATCGCTTCGATGACGTTGCCGGAATTGCCGGAGGTGGAGATGCCCAGCAGGACGTCGCCGGGGCGGCCGAGTGCGCGGACTTGTTTGCTGAAGATGTATTCGAAGCCGTAGTCGTTGCCGATGGCGGTGAGGGCGGAGGTGTCGGTGGTGAGGGCGATTGCGGCCAGTTCCATGCGTTCTTTTTCGAAACGGCCGGTCAGTTCGGCGGCGAAGTGTTGCGCGTCGGCCGCCGAGCCACCGTTGCCGCAGACGAGGATTTTGCCGTCGTTCATCAGGCATTCGATCAGCATCATGGCGGCTTCGGCCGTCGGTTCGGCCAGCACTTCGACGGTTTGCCGTTTGGCGGCGATGCTTTCTTCGAAATGGGCGCGTACGCGTTCTTGAAGGGTGGTCATAATTTTTATCCTGTGATGTTTTGCAGCCAGACGGGGGGATTCCCGCCTTCGATTAAGACGGCGTCCAAACGGCAGTCCGTACGCCCTTTGCGGTGCTGTTGCAGGTAGTATTCCGCGCTTTTTTGCAGTTTGGCCAGTTTGGACGGTGTGATGCTGTATGCCGTGCCGCCGAAGGCCGCGCTGCGGCGGTATTTGACTTCGACAAACAGCAGGGTGCCGCTTTGTTCGGCAATCAGGTCGATTTCCCCGAACGGGCAGTGCCAGTTGCGGGCGATGATGCGGCAGCCTTGCTTTTCCAGAAAATGTGCGGCGGTATCTTCCGCCGCCTGTCCGCTCGGGTGGTTCAGGCGCATGGGGTTTCCGTGGTCGGGGCGGGCGGTTTGCCGCAGGTGCGGCGGATAATACGGGGATACTCTGCCGATGTAAATACAAGCGTTTGCAGGGCGGTTTTGTTAGAATGCGGCTTTTACAGGTTTGCAGGCCGTCTGAAAATGCGTTTGGACTCCGTTGAAGCCCCGCTTTCAGACGGCCTCTTTTGAAATTTGCGACAGGCAACGCCCATGATAGAGAAATTTTTGAACAAAGCCGCAGGCAGTTTGCAGCCCGCCTTATATGTGGTGGCCACGCCCATCGGCAATTTGGCCGACATCACGCTGCGCGCGTTGGCCGTGCTGAGGCGTGCCGATTTGGTTTGCGCCGAGGATACGCGCGTTACCGCCCAGCTGCTTGCCGCCTACGGCATTCAGGCGAAACTGATGAGTGTGCGCGAACACAACGAGCAGCAGATGGCCGACAAGGTGGTGGCCGCGCTTTCAGACGGCCTGATTGTGGCGCAGGTGTCGGATGCGGGCACGCCTGCGGTGTGCGACCCGGGCGCGCGGCTGGCGGCGCGGGTGCGCGGGGCGGGGTTCAATGTCGTGCCCGTGGTTGGCGCGAGTGCGGTGATGGCGGCTTTGAGCGGGGCGGGTGTGTCCGAGTCGGATTTTTATTTCAACGGTTTCCTGCCGCCGAAATCGGGCGAACGGCGCAAGCTGTTCGAACGGTGGTCGGAAGCGGACTATCCGGTGGTGATGTTTGAAACGCCGCACCGTATCGGGGCGGCTCTGGCCGATATGGCGGCCGTGTTCCCGCAGAGGCGGCTGACGCTGGCGCGCGAGCTGACGAAAACGTTTGAAACCTTTTTGTGCGGCACGGTAAGCGATATTCAGACGGCCTTGGCGGAAGACGGCAATCAGGCGCGCGGCGAAATGGTGTTGATTCTGCATCCGGCGGTGCGGGAGAAAAACGCCGGTTTGTCGGAAGAGGCGTTGCGCGTGATGAAGATTCTGTCCGCCCAGCTGCCCACCAAACAGGCCGCCGCGCTGGCTGCCGAAATCTGCGGCGAGAACAAAAAATCGCTTTACGATGCGGCGTTGGCGTGGAAATGACGCGCATCGGCCCGATTTTGCGGCGGATAGGCCGTCTGAAAAGTCGGATTCCCCGTCCGAATCGCAAAACGCAGGCTTTCAGACGGCCTGCGTTTTTCGTTTGACGGGGAAATTCAATGATGGTGGTGATGATCGTGCCCGCTTTCCATCCCGCCTCCGGGTTTCCCTTTTATCAGCGTAACGACGAACTCGCTCGTTTCGGCCGCTTTGCCGGAAATAAAGTCCGCGCCGTCAAACCGCATCACGTCTCCCGGTTTCAATTCGTGTTTCTCGCCGTCGTTCAATTCGAAAACCACGCGCCCCTTGCTCATGGTCAATAAAACATCGTGCCCCGGATGGTTGTGCCGTTTCATTTCACTGCCGGCAGCCAGTTTTTTGCGGACCACGACATAATCGGGCGCATCGAAAACCTTGCCTTCGCCGGAAGCGATTTCGGCGGCGGATGCCGATGCTGCAGCAGCGGCAAGCAGCAGGGCGGTCAGATATTTGGGTGTTTTCATTGCCTTTCCTTTCGCTATGGATGATCGGTTTAAAATATTAACATATTTGATTTTTGTTCTCAAAATTCTATCCGGAGTAGTCATCAAGGCCGTCTGAAAAGGCCGAGCCCGGCTTTCAGACGGCCTTTTTGCGGTATTTTTCCTTGTCTGCAAAGCAAAAAAGGGCGGAGGCTATTGCTAAGCGGGGGATAACCCGCTAGCATTGCACGACTGCGAAAACAAAAAACTAATATGGTGAATTATGCCGAGTGCAATCATTGTTGAAGATGAAGTTTTGGCGGCCGAGCGGCTGCGTGTTTTGCTTGAAGAATGCAATGTCGTGTTGCTGAAAGTGTTCCATCATGCCAAAGCGGCTTTGGAATGGCTGAGCGTGCACGAAGTCGATATCGTTTTTACCGACATCAATATGCCGGAAATCAACGGCTTGGAGTTTGTCGAACGGATCAAACGGATTGCCAAGAAACAGCCGCATGTGATTTTTACCACGGCTTACGAAGAGCACGCCTTGCGCGCCTTCGAGCTGGCTGCGGAGGATTACCTGCTCAAGCCGATTAAAATCGTCCGCCTGCAGGCCGCACTCGCCCGCGTTCAGGACAACATTGAAGAAAGTGCCGACGAATTCAAAAACTTCCAAGTGTTCACCCGCGAGCGCATGTTGGAAATACCCTGGCAGCAGGCGCGCTACCTGCAGGCCGACCAGAAAACCGTGTTTTTGATTACCGGTGACGGTGCGAAATACGAACTGCCGAAAACGCTGGTGTACTGGGAAGAATTGCTGGGTGAGAAAGTCATCCGCGTCCACCGCAACGCGCTGGTGATGCGCCATACGCTGGACAGCCTGATCCGCCTCGACGGCGACGATGACGACAGTAACGCCAGCTGGGGCGCGAAAGTGTTGGATGTGGAGGAAGTCCTGCCCGTCAGCCGCCGCCAGCTTTCCGCCATCCGCCGCATCTTGCGCGAAGGGGCGTAATATCCGATACCGAAACCCTGCCGTTTAAGCGGCAGGGTTGTTTTATGCGTGCAGCGTTATGCTGTTTGAGGTTTCAGACGGCCTCCAACCGGAATATCCTGATGAACAAACACATCAATGACTTGCTGTTTCACCCGTTTACCCCGCTCAAAGGAAGTATCAAAAAACTGAAAAAGCGTACCCATGCCGCCGTGCTCAAAAACGGCGAAGTTGTGTGCGGAAGAATCCGGCATTGGAGTTCGCTCAGTAATTGCGATTTCGTTTTTGACCGTGAAGGCAATATCCTGATTGCCGACTACCATATCCGCAACCGGAAATCCGCCGCCGAGCGGAATTTATTCCGCTATGACGGCAAAAACCGCCTGCTTGAATCTTGGCGGATTATGCGGAGCTGCCAGTTTGAGCGAAATCTGTATTTTTACAGTGAGGCAGGTTTGCTGCGGGAAATGCAGGTTTATGAGGGCATAATCGCAGAAAATTCTACGGATTATGCCGGTTGGCTGCATTTTCTGCCCGACGGTCTATTGGCGGATAAAGGCGGAGAGGTCGCCGATATCGAACGCCTGAACCTGAAACACCGCCATACCGTTTACTACGAATATGACGGAATCGGACGGCTTATCCGGGAAACAGAAGCCTCCGAAAGTGTTGAGGGGGTCAAGACTTACAGTTATGACGGCGAAAGCGGCAGGATAAAGGAATACTATTTTTACGAAAACGGCATACGGATCGAACAATGGCTATATACCCATACCCCACAGGGGTGGTTGCAGGAGTGTGTTTACCGACACAAAGATTATGCGCTGCCGAGCACGGAATATTACGAATACGATGATGAAGGCAACGAAACCGCATTTCTGAGTAACGGCGAGTTGTGCCGGAGCACCCGTTATGAAAACGGCAGGCCGGCTGAAGAAATCATCTATGATTTACATGACGGAGGCAAACCGAAAAACCGCACGCTGTGGCCGGCCGCAAATGAAAGGCACTGTTATACTTGGCATGAAAAAAGCTGGCTGCTTGAATCGATTGATTACACCAATGCGCGGGGAAACACCCTGAAATCGCAATTTTTCCAGAGCGACGGAACGCCGAACGGCACAAGTGAATGTACCTATACAGCGCAAGAGATGCTTGAAAGCGTATGTTCGATAAATGCATCGGGAAAGGTTACTTCCCGTATGCAGTGGCATTACGGCTATGATGCGCGCGGCAACCTCGTCCGCTATTATTGTTCGGAAAACGGCCGTCTTGATTCCTACGACATCAAAACGCTGGAAATCGAATATTTCGACGCTGAAGAGACCCTTGAATTCGGATTTCAAGTGCAACACCCGGGCATTAGCGGTTGGAACAGATTCAAAAATAAAACACTTGGCGTTTCGTAGCCAAGTGTTTTTCTCGGCCGGTGGTTCAACTCATCTTGAACCCTGCGTATCTCCCGATTGCTGATGTTTCGGAAATCGGTTTGTTTGGGGAAATATTGTCGGATGAGTCCGTTGGTGTTCTCATTCAGCCCTTTTT